>JAVHRA010000160.1:0-7847 GCA_036171395.1 Gallionella sp.
TCAGCTGAGTTGCTCTACCAAGATCAAGGTCACTGCCAGTAAATGATCGATTTCTGCTTCTGTTATGACATACGGCGGCATGAAGTAGATGGTATTACCTATAGGACGCAGCAACAGCTCGTGCTGCAAGGCCAGTTGATAACAACGCTGTGCAAAATCAGAATGAGGACTAGCCACTTCGAACGCCCATATCATTCCTGTGTTGCGCCAATGCTGCACTGCGCAATGGGCACGCAGGGAGTGCGCCGCAGCATTCAAATAAGCCGCTTTATCTCGATTCTGCACAATCACATCATCGCGCACAAAAATATCCAAAGTTGCAAGCGCCGCTCGGCAGGCTAAAGGATTGCCGGTGTAAGAGTGCGAGTGCAAAAAGCCGCGTGCCGTCTCCTGCGCGTAGAAAGCCTGATAAACCTTTTCTGTCGTCATCACTACCGACAAAGGCAGATACCCCCCGGTGATGCCCTTAGATAGACACAGAAAATCTGGCGTGATCGCTGCTTGTTCGCAGGCAAACAGGGTGCCGGTACGCCCCATACCCACCGCGATCTCATCGGCAATCAGGTGCACGCTGTACTCGTCGCATATCTCACGGGCGCGCTTCAAATATACGGGGTGATACATCGCCATACCCGCCGCTCCTTGCACCAAAGGTTCAACAATCAGCGCAGCGACTTGCCGATGGTGTCGCTGCATATGACTGGCCAGCTCATCGGCGCAACGCAGCGCATATTGCTCCGCAGTTTCATCCGATTTTGCGTTGCGACTGTCGGGACTCATCACCGTAGCCTGCTGTCGTATCAAGGGCCCGTAAGCATCGCGAAACAGCGCCACATCCGTCACAGACAGTGCCCCCAAGGTCTCGCCGTGATAACTATTTTGCAAACTGATGAATAAGGTCTTGTCCGGCTGGCCGCTATTGCGCCAATAATGCGCACTCATCTTCAGTGCAATCTCTATCGCCGCCGCGCCGTCCGAGCCATAACTGCAATGCCCCAAACCCGCTGGCGCCAAAGCACGTAAGCGCTCTGACAACTCCACCACCGGTGCATGCGTAAAACCCGCCAACATCACATGCTCCAGCGTGTCGAGCTGGTCGCGCAGCGCCGCATTGATGTCGGGATTGCAGTGGCCGAACAGATTCACCCACCAGGAGCTGACCGCATCCAGATAGCGCTTTCCGTCATAGTCGTACAGCCATACACCCTGGCCATGCGAGATCGGCAACAAAGGATAGCGCTCGTAATGCTTCATCTGGGAACAAGGATGCCAAACGGCGGATAGGCTGCGCTTAAGCAGCTCGGAATTATTGGAAGTGACAGGATTCATGCGTGAAATCATAGCGTCTTTTGCACATTCGACTGAAGGCAAATCAAGCGGCGAGAGTCAACTCACTGAAAACTATAAAGGTAGTCGAGCTTCCACAGCAAAATGATTAGGCACACACTTTCAGTATTACGTCATCTGTGGCATCCTCCTCATCTTATTTTTTGTAGTCTGTCGAGAAAGAACTCCCATGAAACGTGTCGATGATTTCCGCCTGAGCTTTGGCAAGCAACAAGTAGTCCCCATCATAATAGGTGGTATGGGCGTGGACATTTCCACTGCCGAGCTGGCACTGGAAGCCGCTCGCCTGGGTGGTGTGGGGCATATCTCCGATGCGATGCTGCCGACCGTGACGGACCGTCGCTACAAGACCAAGTTCGTCAGTGAAAAACAGAAACAGTACAAACTGAATATCGAGATTGCAGACAAGTCCATCGTGCAATTCGACCTTGAACAAGTCGCCGAGTCCACCCGTTTGCATGTGAGCAAGACCATGGAAGCCAAGCGTGGCGAAGGCATGATCTTCGTCAACTGCATGGAAAAACTGACCATGAACTTGCCGCGCGAAACGCTGCGTGTGCGTCTGAACGGCGCACTGGATGCCGGCATAGACGGCATCACCCTGAGCGCGGGCCTGCATCTCGGCTCCTTCGAACTGATGAAGGACAACCGCCGCTTCCGTGATGCCAAGCTGGGCATCATCGTTTCCTCCGTGCGCGCTTTGCAATTATTCATGCGCAAGACAGCCAAGCTAGACCGCCTGCCCGACTTCATCGTGGTGGAAGGCCCGCTGGCCGGCGGCCACCTTGGCTTCGGCTTGGATTGGGCGGAGTACGACCTGATGACCATCACCAAGGAAGTGCTTGCGCATCTGCAGGCTGAGCAGCTAAATATTCCCGTTATTGCAGCCGGCGGCATCTTCACCGGCTCAGACGCCGTCAGCTTCCTAGAAGCGGGCTGTGGCGGCGTGCAGGTTGCGACGCGTTTTACTGTTTCCAAAGAGTGCGGCATCCCAGAGAAGGTACGTCAGGAGTACTTCAAGGCCACCGAAGACCAAATGGAAGTGAATACAACCTCTCCTACCGGCTATCCGATGCGCATGATCAGCACCAGCCCTTCCATCGGCGCAGGCATCCGTCCGAATTGCGAAGCCTATGGTTACTTGCTCGATGCGAAAGGCGGCTGCGCTTACATTGAGGCATACAACGCCGAAGTCGCGCTGCATCCCGAGGCGAAAAAAATCTCGGTGAAAGAAAAGACCTGCTTGTGTACCCATATGCGCAACTATGATTGCTGGACTTGCGGCCATTACACCTATCGCCTCAAAGACACTACGCATAAACGTGCGGACGGCACTTATCAAAGCCTCAGTGCCGAACATATCTTCACGGACTACCAGTTCAGCACTGACGACAAAATCGCACTGCCAGAAAAAGAATAAGTCAGTATTTCTGCCTTGTCCGATAGCTCTGAAGCGCAGGCTCAGAGCTATTTTTCATTTCACCCCTTGAAATGCAACAGATCATCCCAACTTGGCACTCACGGATCGAGAGTGCTAAACTCTGCGTCCAATTTTTAACCCCTCAAACAATTAGGAGCCTCAGTATGAAAGTTCGTCCTTTAAGTGACCGCGTGATCGTTAAGCGCATGGAAGAAGAACGTAAGACCGCTTCTGGCATCTTTATTCCTGATGCTGCGACTGAAAAGCCAGATCAAGGCAAAATCGTTGCAGTAGGCAACGGCAAGATGGGTGATGACGGCAAGTTGCAAGCCATGAACGTAAAAGTCGGCGACGTCGTTTTGTTCGGCAAGTATGCCGGCCAGACCTTCAAGATGGACGGCGAAGAATATATGACGATGCGCGAAGATGACATCATCGGCATCGTTGAAGCTTAATCCAACTCCAAACCGTCGGTGATGCGTTGTTGGCAACATCGCTCGCTACTGGCCGTGCTGTACGCACTGTCTTCGTCGCAAGCTGGTTGCCGCTTAGCCTCACTTTAGCTTTGAACTTGGATAACAATTATTTTTAGGAGAATCAAACATGGCAGCTAAAGACGTAAAGTTCCACGACGCAGCTCGTGCGAAGATGGTAGTCGGCGTAAATATCTTGGCCGATGCAGTTAAAGTCACCTTGGGCCCTAAAGGCCGTAACGTAGTGCTGGACCGTTCCTACGGTGCTCCCACCATCACTAAGGACGGTGTATCTGTCGCTAAAGAGATCGAACTGAAAGACAAGTTCGAGAACATGGGCGCGCAAATGGTCAAGGAAGTTGCTTCCAAAACCTCTGATGTCGCAGGTGACGGTACGACCACCGCGACTGTATTGGCTCAATCCATCGTAATGGAAGGTATGAAGTTCGTTACCGCCGGCATGAACCCTATGGATCTGAAGCGCGGTATCGACAAAGCAGTGGTTGCTGCGGTTGAAGAACTGAAGAAGATTTCCAAACCTTGCACCACCAGCAAAGAGATCGCTCAAGTAGGCTCTATCTCGGCAAACTCTGACACAGCAGTCGGCGAGAAAATTGCTGAAGCGATGGACAAAGTCGGCAAAGAAGGCGTCATCACAATTGAAGATGGCTCCGGCTTGGAAGATGAGTTGGATGTAGTCGAAGGTATGCAGTTCGACCGTGGTTACTTGTCACCTTACTTCATCAACAACCAAGACCGCCAGATTGCTGCGATGGAAAATCCGTTCATCCTGTTGCATGACAAGAAGATCTCCAACATCCGCGACTTGCTGCCTATTCTGGAACAGATCGCCAAGTCCGGCCGCCCGCTGCTGATTATTGCGGAAGACGTGGATGGCGAAGCCTTGGCTACGCTGGTGGTTAATAACATCCGTGGCATTCTGAAGACCGTTGCCGTTAAGGCTCCTGGCTTCGGCGACCGTCGCAAAGCGATGCTGGAAGATATCGCGATTCTGACCGGCGGTACTGTAATCGCAGAAGAAGTCGGTCTGACTTTGGAAAAAGCGACTCTGGAAGAGCTGGGTCAAGCTAAACGTATCGAAGTGGGTAAAGACAACACCACCATCATCGACGGCGCAGGCAAGACTGAAGCGATTGAAGCTCGTATCGTCAACATCAACAAACAGATGGAAGAATCCACCAGCGATTACGACAAAGAGAAGCTGCAAGAACGCAAAGCCAAGTTGTCCGGCGGCGTGGCTGTAATCAAGGTCGGCGCTGCAACTGAAGTTGAGATGAAAGAGAAGAAGGCTCGTGTGGAAGACGCACTGCATGCAACTCGCGCTGCGGTTGAAGAAGGCATCGTCCCCGGCGGCGGCGTGGCATTGCTGCGCGCTAAGGCTGCGGTGGCAAAGCTCAAGGGCGACAACCATGACCAAGACGCAGGTATCACCATCGTCTTGCGCGCCATGGAAGCTCCTTTGCGCGCCATCGTATTCAATGCTGGCGAAGAAGCTGCAGTTGTTATCAACAAAGTTCTGGAAGGCAAAGGTAACTTCGGTTACAACGCTGCAACTGGCGAATACGCAGACATGTTGGCTATGGGCGTCGTTGACCCAACCAAAGTGACACGTACCGCTTTGCAGAACGCAGCTTCCATCGCAGGCCTGATGTTGACTACGGCATGCATGGTCGCTGAACTGCCAGAAGACAAACCCGCTGCTGGTGGCATGGGTGGCGGCATGGGTGGCATGGACGGCATGATGTAATCAGCCCGTCACGCTGTTTAGTCTGACAAAAAACTCCGCTGCGGCGGAGTTTTTTGTGGGCGCCTTTAAGCCGATTGACCGACCAGATAGTGACGGAGCGAAAATTTTGCCCGGCGCCGGAGCACCGCCAAATCCACAGGATAAATTCGATTGCCATCAGTCATAGAGCTTGATTACAATCGCCGCCGGAGGCTTACAGCAAACTGACAGTCTTCTTTCAATTCAATCACCCGTGGGGAAATTATGAAATCTATTATTGCAAGTTTGATGGTTGCAGCAGGTCTGATGGTTGCTGGTAGCGCAATAGCAACAGAGATGCCAGCCGTAGCAAAGAAGAACAATTGCACTGCTTGCCATGCAATCGATAAAAAAGTGGTAGGCCCAGCATGGAAAGCAGTTGCCGATAAATACAAAGGTGATGCTAGTGCAGAAGCTAAATTAATCACCAAAGTATCCAAAGGTGGTTCCGGTGTTTGGGGTTCTATGCCGATGCCTGCCAACGATCCAGCTGGCACCAAGCAAGCGGACATAAAGGAATTGGTCAAGTTCATCTTGGCACTGTAAGCGCCATCCGCAGTTGCCCTCTTGAAAGCCGACGCAAGTCGGCTTTTCTATGTCCAATAAATTGACAAGCGGGGCCACGCCTCCGCATAATCCGCGCGCGTTTCTATAAGGATCAGCCATGTCATACCGCACTATTCCAGCCCTGTTACTCTTATCCGCCAGCATCGCTTTAAGTGGCTGCAATAAAGCCACAAACAACGACGTCAACGCATCGGGCGATCTGATCGTGCGCATCGGTTCGGCTGCGCCACTCACCGGCAATCAGGCGCACATCGGCAAAGACAACGAGAGCGGCACGCGCATGGCGATCGATGATGCCAACACCAAAGGTGTCGTCATCGGCGGACGTAAAATCCATTTCGAACTCATCAGCGAGGATGATCAGGCCGATCCCAAGACCGCGACTATCGTGGCGCAGAAGCTGGTCGACGATAACGTCAAAGGCGTGATCGGCCATCTTAATTCCGGCACGACGATCCCGGCCGCAAAGATATACAGCGACAACGGCATCGCGCAAATTTCACCCTCCGCCACCGCAGTGAATTACACCGCGCAAGGTTTCAAAACCGCGTTCCGCGTGATGGCCAACGACGCACAACAAGGCCATGTGTTGGGTGAGTACGCCGCCAAGAACTTGGGCGCGAAGAGAATCGCCGTGATCGATGATCGCACCGCTTACGGTCAGGGCTTGGCCGACGAATTCATCAAGGCCGCGCAAGCCGCCGGGGCGCAGATCGTGGCGCATGAATACACCAGCGACAAGGCGGTCGATTTCACTGCGGTGCTGACCGCCGTGAAAGGCAAGCAAGCCGACCTATTGTTTTACGGCGGCATGGATCCGCAGGCTGGGCCGATGTCTAAACAGCTCAAGGCACTCGCGCTCAACGTGAAATTTATGATGGGTGACGGCGGCTATACGCCCGAATACATCAAGCTGGCAGGCGACGCAGCGGAAGGCAGCTACGCCACGTTGCCCGGCGTGCCCTTGAGCAAGATGCCCGGCGGCAAAGAATTCGAGACGCGCTTTGTCGCCAAGTACCAGCCCATCCAGCTGTATGCGCCGTATTGCTATGACGCGGTGAACGTGATGATCGCGGCGATGCAAAAAGCAGACTCAGTTGAACCTGCGAAATACCTGCCCGAACTGGCCAAGATCAGTCTGGACGGCGTGACGGCCAAGATACAGTTCGATGCCAAGGGCGACTTGCAAGGTGGTGCGATCACCGTCTATCAAGTGCAACAGGGCAAGTGGCAAGCACTGGAAACACTGGGCGCGGCGCATTGATACGTTGATGCTGTAAAATCACCAACGACACGGCATCCGTGTCGTTTTATTTTTCTACCCATGAATATTTTTCTGCAACAGATCATCAACGGCTTGGTGCAAGGCAGCGTCTATGCTTTGGTCGCGCTGGGCTACACCATGGTGTACGGCATACTCGGCCTGATCAACTTCGCGCATGGCGAAGTGGTGATGGTAGGCGCGATGCTGAGCCTCACCTCGTTGGGCGTGCTGCTGGGCTGGGGCGTCTCGCCACTGCTGGCCTTGCCCATCGGCGTCCTCGTCGCGATGATAGGGTGCATGGCACTCGGTTACAGCATCGAGCGCGTCGCCTATCGCCCGCTGCGTCACGCCCCGCGCCTCGCCCCGCTCATTACTGCCATCGGCATCTCCATCCTGTTACAAAACTTAGCCATGATGATTTGGGGACGCGGCTATCACCCCTTCCCCGTGCTGTTCAATAACGCCACGCATACCCTCGCCGGCGCAATCATCAGCGACGTGCAGATCGCGATTATCGTATTAGCAATCCTCATCATGGCGGGACTGATGTGGGTCGTGCATCACACCCGCTTGGGTCGTTCCATGCGTGCCGTAGCGGAGAACCAACATGCCGCGCAATTGATGGGCGTGAACATCAACCGCGTCATCTCCGTCACCTTCATGCTGGGCTCAGCACTGGCCGCCATCGCAGGCCTGATGGTCAGTGCCAACTACGGACTGGCGCACTATTACATGGGCTTTCTGCTCGGCCTGAAAGCCTTTACTGCTGCGGTGTTGGGCGGCATCGGCAATCTGCGCGGTGCGATGCTGGGCGGACTGCTGCTCGGCCTAATCGAAAGCTTGGGCGCGGGCTATATTGGCGACCTCACCGGCGGCTTCTTGGGCAGCAACTATCAGGACGTGTTTGCGTTTTTCGTATTGATTGCGGTGCTGGTATTCAGACCATCCGGCCTATTGGGAGAGCGCATTGCGGAACGCGCTTAAAAATCC
>JAVHRA010000160.1:7947-11202 GCA_036171395.1 Gallionella sp.
TGTTCTGGCTGATGCTCGCGGCACTGATACTGCTGCCCTTCGTCACCGATGCGTTGCTGGGTCGCGGCTGGGTGCGCATCGTCGATTTCGCCATGCTCTACATCATGCTCGCGCTCGGCTTGAACATCGTGGTCGGTTACGCGGGCTTGCTCGACTTGGGCTACATCGCCTTCTTCGCGGTGGGTGCGTACTGCTACGCGCTGACCGGCTCGCCGCATCTGGCACTGGCCTTCCCGAGCTTCTTCCCTGCTGGTATCCATCTTTCCTTCTGGCTCGTCCTGCCGCTGGCAGCCTTGCTGGCGGGTGGCTTCGGCGTGTTACTGGGCGCGCCAACCTTGCGCTTGCGCGGCGATTACCTCGCCATCGTCACACTGGGTTTCGGCGAGATCATCCGCATCTTCATGAACAACCTCAACGCCCCCATCAATCTCACCAACGGTCCGCAAGGCATCAGCCGCATCGACCCGATCAGCGTGGCGGGCGTCTCGCTGAACAGCACACAAAGTCTTTTCGGTATCACACTGCCCTCGGTGCATCTGTATTTCTATCTATTCCTCACCTGCACCGCTGTGGTCATCTTCATCTCGCAGCGACTAGAGAAATCGCGCGTCGGCCGTGCCTGGATGGCGATACGCGAGGATGAAATCGCCGCCACGGCGATGGGCATCAACACGCGCAATCTCAAGCTCCTCGCCTTCGCCATGGGCGCGATGTTCGGCGGAATGTCCGGCGCACTGTTCGCCGGATTCCAAGGCTTCGTCAGCCCGGAGAGCTTTAGTCTGATGGAATCTATCATGGTGTTATGCATGGTGGTGCTGGGCGGCATGGGTAATATCGCGGGCGTGATTTTGGGTGGGATTTTATTGGCACTGTTGCCGGAAATCTTGCGCCACAGCGTCGTGCCTATCCAACAAAGTTTGTTCGGCAAGACGCTCATCGACCCGGAAAGTCTGCGCATGCTGCTGTTCGGTTTCGCGCTGATTGCGGTGATGCTGTATCGCCCGGCGGGGCTATGGCCATCGCGCTTGCGTAAACGCGAACTACAATCAGCTGAAGCGGCGGAGACACTATGACCCTTCGACAAGCTCAGGACGAACGGATTGGCGCGAGCGCGCCAACGCCACTTTTGCAACTCTCCGGCATCAGCAAAAATTTTGGCGGACTCAATGCATTGTCCGAGGTGAATTTGCACATCCAGCGCGGCGAAATTTATGGACTGATAGGCCCGAACGGTGCGGGCAAGACCACGCTATTTAACGTCATCACCGGCTTGTATCAGGCCAGTAGCGGCCAGTTCGAGTTCAACGGACAGCGCTATCAATCTTGTAAGCCGCACCTGCTGGCGCAAGCCGGTATCGCGCGCACTTTCCAGAACATCCGCTTGTTCGCCAATCTCAGCGCGCGGGAGAACGTGATGATAGGCCGGCATGTGCGTAGCAAAGCCGGCGTATTCGGCGCACTGTTGCGCAACAAAAGAACGCGCGATGAAGAACATGCCATCGCGCAACGCGCCGAAGAATTGCTGCGCTATGTGGGCATCAGCAAAGCATCGCACACCCTGGCCAAGCATCTGTCCTACGGCGAGCAGCGCCGTCTGGAGATTGCGCGGGCACTGGCGACCGAGCCGCTGCTGCTAGCACTCGACGAACCCGCCGCCGGCATGAATGCCACCGAGACCGAAAGTCTAAAAGACTTGCTACAAGCCATACGCGACAGTGGCATCACCGTGCTGCTCATCGAACATGACGTGAAACTCATCATGGGGCTGTGCGACCGCGTCGCGGTGTTGGATTACGGCAAGAAGATTGCCGAAGACGTGCCAGAAAATGTGCGCAATCATCCCGCCGTAATCACTGCTTACCTTGGAGCCAACGATGACTGAGGCTCTCCTGAAAGTCCATGATCTGCATATCAGCTACGGCGGCATACGCGCAGTCAAAGGCATCACGCTGAACATCGCGCCCGGCGAACTGGTCGCGCTGATCGGCAGCAACGGTGCGGGCAAGACCACTACGCTCAAGACGCTGGCAGGTTTGCTCAAGCCGAACAGCGGCGCAATAAAATATGACGGATGCAGTTTGCTTGAGATTCCCGCACATCAGCGCGTCGCGCAAGGCATCGCTTTAGTACCGGAAGGACGCGGCATCTTTGCGCGTCTGAGCATTGCCGAGAATCTATTGATGGGCGCTTACAGCCGGTGCGACAAGGCTGAGATCGCGAGCGATGTGCAACGCATGTACGAATTGTTTCCGCGCCTCTTTGAGCGTAAAGAGCAGCTCGCCGGTACGCTGTCCGGTGGCGAACAGCAGATGGTCGCGATGGCACGCGCGCTGATGAGCCGACCGCGCCTGTTGATGCTGGACGAGCCCAGCATGGGACTCGCACCACTGATGGTGAAAAAGATCTTCCAGACCATCAGCGAGATCTCCGCGCAAGGCATGAGCATCCTGCTGGTCGAACAGAACGCCAAGCTCGCGTTGCAAGTGGCGAGTCGTGGCTACGTAATGGAGAGTGGCGCAATCACGCTGGCGGGGACTTCCGCGCAGCTACTGGGCAGTGATGCAGTACAACGCGCCTATCTGGGCGGCTGATGTCCGCGCGGGTTTTGCGCCGAGTCGCGCCAACTTAGTGTGCTAAAATTTCGCGCAAAATTCGTCTGCTGTGTCATTAATCTAAATCGGTATCTCTAACATCTTGCAAGCTCTAGTCATTAGTCATAAAACGATCAGCAACAGCCTAGGGTTAGGCTGCGCTGCGACCCTGCAAGCCTTGCGCGAACGCCATTCCGGGCTGATCCCCTGCGCTTTTGAAGATGTCGATCTGGAGACCTATGTCGCCAAGGTCGCGGCACTGGGCGACTATCCCGTGCATGCCGACCTGGCCGCGTTCGACTGCCGCAACAATCGCCTTGCCCAGCTGTGTCTAGAACAAGACGGCTTCGTCGCCGCGATCACCGCAGCCAAGCAAAAATATGGCGCGGCGCGTATCGGTTTATTTCTCGGCACCAGCACTTCCGGGATATTGCAGACCGAACTGGCCTATCGCCACCTCGATGCGCAGACTGGTGCTTTACCCGCCGATTTTCATTATGCGGAAACGCAGAACTCCTACTCACTGGCCAATTTTGTCTCGCACTATCTAGGCTTGAGCGGCCCGTCGTGCGTCGTGTCATCGGCCTGCTCATCGAGTGCCAAAGTATTCGCCAATGCGGTGCGCATGCTGGCGGCGGGCGTATGCGACGCGGCTGTGGTGGGC
>JAVHRA010000161.1:0-2281 GCA_036171395.1 Gallionella sp.
TCGACCTATACCTTGGCAAGGTATCGCTCTACCAGCTGAGCTATTCCCGCGAAACAGGTGCGCATTATAGGGATGCGCAAAAATCTGTCAACCCAATTATGAATAAATTCTTACTAATTTGAGGGCACGCGAAACAGTCGCGAAAAATTCGCACTGGTCGCGGTACCAACCTCGTCCACCGTGATGCCGCGCAGCAATGCAATCTCTTCTGCGACATGCTTCACATAGGCGGGCTGATTGAGTTTGCCGCGATACGGCACAGGGGCGAGATATGGCGAGTCAGTCTCGATCAACATGCGTTCCAGCGGCACACGTTGCGCAACGTCTTTGATCTGCGCAGCGTTCTTGAAGGTCACGATGCCGGAGAAGGAAATATAGAAACCCAGCGCTAGCGCAGCTTGCGCGATTTCCCAATTCTCGGTGAAACAGTGCATCACCCCGCCCACTTGCTCTGCCTGCTCTTCGCGCATGATGCGTATGGTATCTTCGGCTGCGGAACGGGTGTGGATGATGAGCGGCTTGCCGCACTCGCGCGCGGCGCGGATATGGTTGCGAAAACGCTCGCGCTGCCATTCCAGATCCCCGCTCAGACGGAAGTAATCCAGCCCGGTCTCACCGATGGCAATAATCTTGGCATGCTGTGCCAAGCGCACCAGTTCGGCGACACTGGGTTCGATCTCATTTTCGTAATCGGGATGCACCCCTACAGAAGCATAGATGTGTTCAAAGCGCTCAGCGAGCGCCAGCACTTGCGGAAAATCGTTGAGGTTCACCGACACGCACAAGGCAGTGCTGACATCATTACGCTGCATCTGCGTCAACACATCATCGATGTTGCCGAGCAGATCGGGGAAATTGATATGACAGTGGGAATCTATAAAGGCCATGAGCTAGATGCTGAGTAGTTGGCGATACGCCAGTAATAAGGATTCAAAGAATAGTTTGGGATTGAGCGTGTGCTGCGCCTCGCGTTTTGCGGTCTGCAACAGTTTCTGCAATCTTACCAAGTCGAGTGCCGCAACTGGGGTGACCAACTTCTGCATCACTACCTCCTCGCCCGTGTGATAACGCAACGTACCCGCTTGCTTCATCGCAAGCAGGTCGTAACACCATTGTTGCAACCATTGCACCACCAACACTTGCTCGGTTTTCTGCAATTGCTCGGCCATCGAGAACACGTCCAGTGACGCCGGATTACGCAAAGCGTTCAATAATTTGATGCGCTCGTCCGCGCCTACTTGAGTATCGCCTTGCAGCGCTAATAGTGGCGAATAACCGGCAGCGGCCAATGCCTGCAACGGGTCTTTGATGCCCTGCTCGCGCAACCAGTTAGCGGACGCGGCAACATTGGGTACGGTCAATGCAAACAACACGCAACGACTGAGTATGGTAGGCAGCAGTTGTTGCGGCTTATGTGTGACTAGGATGAACAGGGTGTTGCGCGGCGGCTCTTCCAGATTCTTCAGCAGTGCATTGGCGGCATTGCTGTTCATCGCCTCGGCGGGACAGATGACAATGACGCGCATGCCGCCCTGATGCGAGGTCATGCCCAGAAAGTCGGCCAAGCCGCGCACTTGCTCCACGGTGATCTGCTTGCTGGGCTTTTTGCCGGACTCGCTCTCTTCGCCCGCCTGACTCAAGGCATCCGGCTGCACCAAACGAAAATCCGGATGCGACCCTTGCGACAACCAATGACAGGCAGGACAGTTGCCACAAGCTTGTCCATTAGCCTGCGGACGCTCACACAATAAAGAGTGAGCGTAATGCAGCGCCAAATTAAGCTTGCCTATACCCTGCGCGCCTTTGAACAACAAGCTTTGCGGCGGACGCTCACGCAGCGCCTGTAGACGCTGACTATCTTGCAGCTGCCAGGGATAGAGCGCGTTCATAGTTGATTGATTAGCGTGACGAGCTGCGCTGTCACTTGTTCCAAGTTTTGTGCTGCATCAATGACGGCGTAGCGCTGCGGCTGTTCCTTTACGCGACGATGGTAACCACTGCGCACGCGCTCGAAGAAATCGCCTTGCTCCTGCTCGAATTTATCCAGCCTCACGTTGTTGGACAGACGCTGGCGCGCCACCGCGACCGGCACATCGAAGAACAGCGTCAGGTCGGGTTGCAGGTCGGCATGTACCCATGTTTCCAACTGCTGCAACTTCTGCCAGTCCATCCCCCGCCCCGCGCCCTGATAGGCAAAACTGGCGTCAGTGTAACGGTCCGAGATCACCCATTTACCGACTTGCAAAGCAGGTTTGATGACCTGCGCAATATGCTCGGCGCG
>JAVHRA010000162.1:0-11154 GCA_036171395.1 Gallionella sp.
ATTCAGCCAGAAACGCCACAATACTATTCGCCACCACCGGCCCCACATCGCGCACTTCAAGCAAGGCAGCTTCATCTGCACCTAACCATGCCTCGAGCGTGCCAAAATATTGCGCAAGGTCTTTGGCGGTCGCCTCACCCACATTGCGGATGCCGAGTGCGAAGATAAAGCGCGCTAGCGTGGTCTGTTTGCTGTGCTCTATGGCCGCCAACAGATTCAGCGCTGACTTCTCGCCCATGCGCTGCAAATTGATAACGGCCAGCAAACCTAAACGGTACAAGTCAGCCGGAGTACGTACGATGTTTTCGTCCACCAGTTGCTCGACCAGTTTGTCGCCCAGACCGTCTATATTCATGGCGCGGCGGCTGGCAAAGTGCAGCAAGGATTGTTTGCGTTGTGCAGGACAAAACAGGCCGCCGCTACAACGACTCACCGCCTCATCCTCGGCTTTTTCGACATGGGAACCACATACCGGACAAGCTGACGGCATCAAAAATTCGACTGCATCAACAGGTCGTCGCGCCAATATCACCCGCGCCACTTCCGGTATCACGTCACCGGCGCGGCGCACCACCACGGTGTCGCCGATGCGCACGTCCTTGCGGCGTATCTCATCCTCGTTATGTAGCGTGGCATTGGTCACCGTCACGCCGCCCACGAACACCGGCGCGAGACGCGCCACCGGCGTGAGTGCACCGGTGCGGCCGACTTGTATCTCAATGTCGAGCAAGGTGGTAGTAGCTTCTTCGGCCGGGAATTTATGTGCGATGGCGAAGCGCGGCGCGCGCGATACAAAACCTAGTTGCTGCTGCAACACGGTGTCGTTGACCTTGTACACCACGCCGTCTATAGCAAAAGGTAGCGATGCGCGCAGCTTACCCACCTCTGCGTAATATTCCAGCAGGCCGCTAACGCCTCGCACCAAACGGCGCTGGTGTGTCACAGCTACGCCCAGACGCTGCAACATGGCCATCTGTTGATGGTGCTCCTGAGGCAAGTCCAACCCCTCGCAACGCCCCACGCCATAGGCAAAAAAACTCAGACACCGCGCCGCAGTGATGCGTGAATCAAGTTGGCGCAAAGAGCCCGCTGCGGCGTTGCGCGGATTGACGAATTCTTTCTCGCCTTTATTGCGCTGAGCCTCGTTCAACAACTCGAAATCACGGTCGAACATCAACACTTCGCCGCGCACCTCAAGCTCTGTAACAGCTTGCTTGAGGCGCAAAGGAATGTCGCGCACAGTGCGTAGATTCTCCGTCACATCCTCGCCCACACTACCGTCGCCACGCGTTGCGCCCTGCACGAACACGCCGTCTTTATAACTTAGTGTGATCGCCAGACCATCGAACTTGGGCTCGACTGCATACTCCACCGTCTCCACCGCCAAGGTCTCGCGGATACGCGCATCGAAGGCCCTGACCTCCTCTTCGCTGAAGGCGTTATTGAGAGACAACATGGGAGTGCTGTGCTGAACTTCACGGAAGGATTTAAGTGGTGTACCACCTACCCGCAATGTCGGGCTGTCTGCTGCCTGCAACTCAGGATGAGCCGCCTCTAGGGCCAGTAACGCGCGGAACAGCTTGTCGTATTCCGCATCAGGGATGCTGGGTTCATCCAGTACATAATAACGATGGTTATGCTGTTCTATCTCGGCGCGCAGTTGCGCGATCTGTTCTGCTGCACTCATCAGGAGAACAGCCTGCGTGCCTGTGCGCTACCGGGCACGATGTTGTTGTCGCGCATCTGTGCCTCCACTTCGGCGATCTGCGCGCGTATCAGATCCAAACCGCTGGGACTCAACACCACACGATGATCGTCGACCATATTGAGCTGCAACTCCTGCTCCAACTCGTGTGCAACTCGCGTCATCAGATCGAACTGTCTGGCCGGCTCGTCCACACGCGGCACATCCAAAAGCAGAGTGATGCCGGCACTGGTCGCGGTGGCCAAAGTGTGGTGCTGGAAGGGTTTGGTATCTTGATTGATCAGACTGAACAAACTCAAGCCCTGCGCATTCAGGAGATGAAATGCGCCGTCGGACTCCAGCCTCATGTCCTGCAAGGCCGCAGCCTGAGCGATGCGGCTCGCCAGCAACATACGGTCGCCAGAAGGAATGAGATTGATACCCACCATACGATCGACTTCGGCGCACAACCCATCCAATTCGACCGCACGTGCATGACAGGCTTCGATATCGGGAACGTCGACTGCAGCTTGTATCTGTTTCGCGGCGACCAACACTAGGTCACGAAAATCGGCCAACTTGGTCGTGGAGATAACCCCGCCACGATCCACTAGTTGCAGGGCAATACGCAGACTCACATATAGGGTAGGACCATCCGCAATGACACGCTCCCAGCGTTGCGTCTGTAATGTCAGCCCGCACACCTGCAAAGGTTTACCAAAGTCGAATTTGCGTTGCCAGAAGCTCCCCAGTACCGCACCATTGGCGGGTTCACGCAGTTGCAGTTCGATGATGTAATCACTGCGCACATCTAACAACGCACATGATTCGTCCAACAAAGTGGGAGCCACCACAGGTTCTACAGCGACTTCCCCAGGATCGTCATAATAATTTTCCGCAACGCTGATAGGAGCATGTTCATCGACTATGACGTGTTGCACTTCTGTTGCAGGAGAGACGGGTCTGACCGGACTCTCCTGATACAAAGCATCGGCATGACTCGCCTTGAAAGCCGCACCAAATTTACGGCTCAGACGGCGCTGTTGCCACCAGCCGTATAGATATACCACCAGCATCACGCCTATGCCTATCGCCAACAAGGCAGCCTGTAATTCACTCATAACTAATTTCCCGATTGCACTGCGTGAAGGAACGTGGGGCGATTATCTCAAGGGGTAGGACAAATGGCAAAGCAATGCAAACATCCAAGCCGTCCACTTAGGCTAACGGCAGTTCGCTATTGCTCATGCCAATACTGGCCACTTCATCCAGCGCCTTGAGGAACGCAGATTGCTCATGCAATTTCGCTAGTGCGACTGGATGCGGCATACCGCGCATATGCGCGAGACGCGCGCGGCTGGTCACCGGCATATCCCAATGCAGCCCGCGCAGCAATTCATCTGCCGACTCCGGCTTATTACACACCAGCACCATGTCGCACCCTGCATGCAGCGCAGCTTCGGCGCGCTGCACGATGTTACCCGCTACCGTTGCGCCTTCCATGCTCAGGTCATCACTGAAGATCACGCCTTCAAAGCCCAGTTGTCCGCGCAAGATGTTCTTGAGCCATACCGGAGAGAACCCTGCCGGTCTGGCGTCCACCTTGGGATAGATCACATGGGCTGGCATCACAGCAGTCAGTCCATAGGAGATCATCTGCCGAAAAGGCACGAGGTCGGCCAGCTCAATATCGACCAACTCGCGCTCGTCCACCGGTATATCCAGATGCGAATCCGCCGTGACGTAACCGTGACCGGGAAAATGTTTGCCCACGCTATGCATGCCGCCCTGCTTCAAACCCTGCAACAGGCTGTGGGCTAACTCGGCGATGGCGTGCGGGTCGGTATGGAAAGCGCGGTCGCCTATCACGCTGCTCTGTCCATAATCCATATCCAGCACCGGCGTAAAGCTAAAATCCACCCCGCAACCACGCAATTCAGCCGCTAATACATAGCCGGCTTGCTGCGCCAGATGACGCGCTTTTTGCGGATGCTCATCCCAGATTTTTCCCAGCTCACGCATCGCCGGGATGCGGGTGAAACCGTCGCGAAAGCGCTGTACCCGACCGCCTTCATGATCGACCGCAATTAACAGTGCAGGCGTGCGCACGGCCTGTATCGCGGCGGTCAATTCGGTCAGCTGCGCGGGCGACTCGTAGTTGCGCTTGAACAGGATCACCCCGCCCACCATGGGATGACGCAGCCTCGCCTCGTCCTCGGCCGTCAGCGTCGTCCCCATCACATCCAGCATCACCGGACCTAACATATGCACTCCTATCCTTTTTCCAACACGACGAAAGCAACCACCATGGCGCGCTCGTCGCTCAAGCTTAGATGACTCGCAGTGATTCCCAATCCAGACAGATGCTCACTCAATGTTGCGTCATAGTGCAGACAGGGCTTACCCGCTGCGTTGTGTGCGATGCTAATACGACTCAGGTTGACCGGATGGCGTAGCCCGCTCCCCACTGCTTTGGCGAACGCCTCTTTGGCGGCGAAACGTTTGGCCAGCAAACGCGCGGGATCGGGATGAGCCAGCAACTCAGGCAACTCACTGGCGCTCAGTACACGTCGCGCGAAACACTCACCATGGCGGGCATAGACTGCCGCGACACGCGCATATTCGACAATGTCCGTGCCTATGCCGTGGATCATGCTATCTGACCAAGAGCCGCTGCATCTTTTTGATTGCCGCTTCCAAGCCGATGAACAGCGCTTCGGCGACGATGGCATGGCCGATGTTCAACTCGACCAGTTCAGGGATAGTCACAATGTCCTGCACATTGTGGTAATGCAAACCGTGACCGGCGTTGACTTGTAAACCCTGCGCATGCGCATGCGCACTGGCAACACGCAGACGCTGCAACTCCTGCGCATGCTCGGGCAAGCTATTAGCCTCGGCATATTTACCGGTGTGCAGTTCGATGACGGGGGCACCGGCGCGCTGCGCGGCATCGATCTGCTTTTGATCTGGGTCGATGAACAGCGACACGCGTATGCCAGCCGCCGCACAACGCTCACAGGCTGAGCGTATGGTGTCGAAGTAACGCACCACATCCAAGCCGCCTTCGGTGGTCAGCTCTTCGCGGCGCTCCGGCACCAGACACAGATCGTGCGGGCGAGTTTTCAAGGCGATGCTTATCATCTCTGCGGTAACCGCGCTTTCCAGATTCATGCGCACCTGCAACATATCGCGCAAGGAAATGACGTCGTGGTCTTGGATATGGCGGCGGTCTTCGCGCAGATGCAGCGTGATGGCATCCACACCTGCGGACTCGGCCAGCAAGGCGGCGCGTATCACATTGGGATAGCGCGAACCACGCACTTGGCGCAGGGTTGCGACGTGGTCGATGTTTAGTCCTAGTTTGATCATATCTTCTGTAACTCCTTAATCAATTCTCGGGTGTGCAATGCCTTGCCACCCAGATGGTGATTCAACAACACGCGCATCAGCTGTTTGCTTTGCTGCGCGGTCAGCGTATCGCGGTAATCATCGGCAGCCATATCCAGCAAGGTCTTGCCTGACACCGGCACCCCAGCACGCGCATCACCGTGATCCACGACCGGCCCGTGATCCAAGGCATAGCGGTACAGCGCACCGGCGCGCAACGGGGTGGCAGTGCCCGCCTCATGCTCCAACACCAGCGCATAACCCAATTCCTGCAACAGATGCTTCTCAAAACAACGCAGCGTCGCAGCGTGATCCGTCTCGTGCGCCAGACGGTACAGCGTGGCGCGGTAGTAATCGAACAACTGCGCATGCGCATCGTCGCGCGCCAGCATATTGATCATCAACTCGTTGAGATAAAAGCCGCACATCAGCGCCGTGCCTTGCAGATAAGGCTGACCGCCCTGCCATTGCGCGCTGTGCAAGGTGCGCACCTCACCTTTACCAAACCAACTCAGTAACACCGGCTGGAAGTTCATCAACAGACCGCGCAAATTGGATTTGGGTCGCCGTGCTCCGCGTGCCACGATGGCTAAGCGCCCGTGCGTCCGGCTGAACACATCCAGTAACAGACTGGTCTCGCGAAACGGGTAGCTGTGCAGCACAAAAGCGATCTCATCCTGCTGCTTGTTGTGCCGCGTCGCTGTGGTCATTCGTAACCCAAGGTACGCAACACGCGTGCATCATCCGCCCAGCCACTACGGACTTTAACGAAGACTTCTAGAAACACTTTGCCATCGAACAACTTCTCCATATCCAAGCGTGCTTGCGTGGCGATCTCCTTGAGCTTCTCGCCCTTGCTGCCAATCAGCATGGCCTTGTGCACTTCCTTATCGACCAGAATCGCCGCACTGATGCGGCGCAACTTACCTTCCATCTTGAATTGCTCGATGATCACGCTGACCGAGTAGGGCAACTCATCGCCGGTGAAGCGGAACACCTTCTCGCGCAACATCTCGGCAGCGAGGAACTTCTCGGTACGGTCGGTAATGTCATCCGCAGCGTAGATCATCTCGCTTTCGGGTAAGAAACGGCGTAATGACTGCTTCAATTCATCCAGTCGGATACTCTTCTTGGCGCTCACTGGCACGATCTCGGCAAACTTGAATTCTTTCGCCACACGCTCGGCAAAGCTGAACAACTGTCCCTTGTCTTCCACTTCATCGATCTTGTTGATGATGAGCAGCACCGGAATATTGTCGGGCAAGAGCTTGAGCACTTCCTGATCGCGCTCGTCGAAACGTAAAGCCTCAAGCACATACATCACCACCTGCACATCACGCAAACTGCTGGTGACCACACGATTCATACCGCGATTGAGGGCATTGAGATGTTTGGTCTGAAAACCCGGCGTATCGACAAACACAAACTGTGAATGTTCATCGGTATAGATGCCGTGGATACGGTGTCGCGTGGTCTGCGCCTTGCGCGAAGTGATGCTGATCTTTTGTCCGATCAAATGATTGAGCAAGGTGGACTTACCCACATTGGGGCGGCCCACAATGGCGACGAAGCCGCTGCGGAAGCCCGCTTCTTGCTGTAGTGATTCTTCTGTCATTTATTTTCCTATCAATTGATATGCTGCCAGTGCCGCTTGTTGTTCCGCGTTGCGGCGACTTGAACCTTCACCACGCGTGGAGATATTGAGTTTAGGGATGGCGCACTCCACCTGAAACACTTGGTCATGTGCCACACCGCGTATCTCCAAAACAGTGTAGGTAGGCAAGGCGATGTATTTGCTTTGCAGGAATTCTTGTAACAGTGTCTTGGCGTCCTTACCTAGCGATTTAATGTCCACCTGCGCGAGATAAGGTAAATAGAAATGCAACACTACTTTTTGTGCCGCCTCGAATCCACCATCCATAAACACCGCACCGAATATCGCCTCCATCGCATCGGCCAGAATAGAGGGACGACGATGACCGGCACTCTTGCGTTCTCCATCCCCCAATTGCAGATAACGCCCCAAATCCAAGCGCTGCGCCAAGATTACCAAGGTATCTTCCTTGACCAGGTTGGAACGCAACCTAGAGAGCTCCCCCTCACTTAACTGAGGGAACGCTACACAAAGATGATGCGCAATGGCGCAACCCAGCACACTATCACCCAAAAACTCCAAACGCTCGTAATGTTCAGCTGCATAACTACGATGGGTGAGCGCGCGTTGCAGCAGCTGGGGCTGCTTAAAGCGGTAGCCCAACTGCGTGCACAGCGTGTCGGTTTGTGTCGCGAAGGAGCTCAAGAAAGAATTACTTCCCTTCGCTGCTAGGATGAAATTCAAGTAATAAAGTGGCATTACCAGCCAGCTTGATACGCACCTCATAATCGGCACTAAGTACCGGGCGTCCCGATTCATCTTTATTAATCTCGAGATTCTCTGGCTTGACACCACTCACCCAATTGACAGCCGTGCGGCGACCGAAAGCGCTACGTAACTCACTGACCGTGGCGTTTTTCATATCGGGATCGTGTGCCACCGCCACCAGTAAACTTTGAATCTGTGCATCTTCCATATAAGCTGGAATGAGCTTGAATCCGAACAAAACCACCACCACAAGAATAAACGTACCAATGAGAAATCCACTGAACGTTAGACCTGCTTGTTGTTTAGGCATATTCATGACTATCTCCTTAATTAATCGACAGACCCACACGTTTTAGATCAGAAAAATTCATCCAGATAAGAAAGGCTTTACCGACGATCTGGTTGTCCGGCACAAATCCCCAGTAACGACTGTCGCGACTATTATCCCGATTGTCGCCCATCATAAAATATTGCCCTGCCGGCACCCTACAACTGAAACGATTTTCCTGATAGTCACAATTTTCGCGTCCTTTAAAATCGGCGACTGAACCCAGATGAGTATTGGGCATATCGGGATTGATTAACACATCATGTTTATGCGCACCCAATTCCTCGCTACGTCTTTCGGTATGCACAAAATTCAGACCACTTTCCACATAATTGTAATCGCCTTCAGCAACCTGCTTCTGCTCCAGCCCATTGATGAACAGCTGTTTGTTACGGTATTCAACGCTGTCGCCAGGCACACCGACTACACGCTTGATATAGTCCACTGAAGGATTCTCGGGATAGTGAAACACCATCACGTCGCCGCGTTGCGGGTCACCCAATTGCACGAGCTTCTGATTGACGATAGGCAAGCGCACACCGTAGGTGAATTTGTTCACCAGAATGAAGTCGCCCACTTGCAAGGTCGGAATCATGGAACCAGAAGGTATCTTGAAAGGCTCGAATAGAAACGAACGTATGCAGAACACTAGCAGAATGACAGGGAAGAAACTCTTGGCATATTCCACCCACCAAGGCTCCACCTCGCCTGTACTGCGTTTTTTGGCAAGTGCAAAAATATCCAGCAACCAGATCGCTCCAGTGACTAGCATCAGCACAAACATAATCAATGCAAAATCCATATTTATCCCTTAATCGGCGCGGCAGATGCCACCCCTAAAACCAGTCACGCTCATTTGCCTCTCGCCTAGCTCTCTCCTCCAAGCAGGCGAGAAGGACCAAGACTCACTGCACCAACGCTTGTTAACCGTCCACACGCAAAATAGCCAAGAAAGCTTCTTGCGGGATCTCGACGTTACCCACCTGTTTCATGCGTTTCTTACCTGCTTTTTGCTTTTCTAGCAGCTTCTTCTTACGTGAGATGTCGCCGCCATAGCACTTAGCCAAAACGTTCTTGCGCATCGCTTTGACGTTCTCGCGCGCGATGATGTTCGCACCTATAGTGGCCTGTATCGCCACGTCATACATCTGGCGTGGTATCAGTTCACGCATCTTGGCCGCCACTTCTCGACCGCGATATTGGCTGTTGGCGCGATGCACGATTACCGCCAGCGCATCAACTTTGTCACCGTTGATGAGCATGTCAACCTTGACCACATCCGCTGAGCGGTATTCTTTAAACTCGTAATCCATGGATGCATAACCGCGTGAATTGGATTTGAGCTTATCGAAAAAGTCCAACACAATCTCGGCCATGGGCATCTCATAAACCAGATTAACCTGCTTGCCGTGGTAACTGATATTGATCTGATGACCACGCTTCTGCGTACACAAAGTAATCACGGCCCCCACATACTCATTAGGCATGTACAGATTCACCGTGACAATAGGTTCGCGTATCTCTTGTATCTTGGCGGGATCCGGCATCTTGGACGGGTTATCCACCATCACTACGCTGCCGTCGCGCAATTCCACTTCATAGATCACCGTTGGTGCGGTGGTAATCAGATCCATGTCGAACTCGCGCTCTAAGCGCTCTTGCACGATCTCCATATGCAGCAGACCCAAGAAGCCGCAGCGGAAACCAAAACCCAGTGCCTGTGATACTTCCGGCTCAAAACGCAACGCCGCATCGTTCAACTTGAGCTTTTCCAACGAGTCACGCAGTGCCTCATATTGGTTGGACTCAACCGGAAACAACCCTGCGAATACCTGCGGTTGCACCTCCTTAAAACCCGGCAATGCCTGCGCCGCAGGACGAGCCATATGGGTGATGGTGTCACCCACACGCGCATCTTTAAGCTCTTTGATGCCGGCAATGATAAAACCTACCTGTCCCGCACTCAGGGTATCTCTGTCCTGTGCCTTGGGTGTAAAAACGCCGATATGCTCAGTGAGATGCTGGGCACCCGTCGCCATAAATAGGATTTTTTCTTTGGGCTTGAGCGTGCCATTCTTGACACGCACCAACATCACCACGCCCACATAATTATCGAACCAAGAATCCACGATCAGCGCTTGCAACGGCGCATCCACATCGCCCACCGGAGGGGGCACACGGACGATCAAGGCCTCCAACACATCTTGCACACCCAAGCCCGATTTTGCCGAACACAGTGTCGCGTCATGCGCTTCGATGCCGATGACTTCCTCAATCTCTTCTATGGCATTTTCAGGATTGGCCGAAGGCAGATCGATCTTATTCAATACCGGCACCACCTCCACCCCCAGATCCAAGGCGGTGTAGCAGTTTGCCACGGTCTGCGCTTCCACCCCTTGCGACGCATCCACGACCAACAAAGCACCTTCGCACGCAGAAAGCGAACGAGAAACTTCGTATGAGAAGTCCACGTGCCCAGGAGTATCGATAAGGTTGAGGTTATATATCTGGCCGTCTTTGGCCTTGTAAAGCAGTGCCGCCGTCTGGGCTTTGATGGTGATACCGCGCTCACGCTCCAAATCCATGGAATCGAGCACTTGGGCTTCCATTTCACGATCCGAGAGTCCACCACACAACTGAATGATGCGGTCGGCCAACGTCGATTTACCGTGGTCGATATGGGCGATGATGGAGAAATTACGTATTAGCTGCATGGGGTTCCAAATAAAAATCCCGCCTGATTCGGCGTTTTCGCAAAGCGCGAATTCTAGCCGAATTGGGCGGGATACGTAGGACTGTTATGCTTACTTCTCGTCCAGCCGAATCGCCACATATGATGTGGCATTATCGCGTCTGAGCAACAACGCGATATTACGGTGCTGCGGGACTTGCTTGAGCATCTGATTGAATTGTTTGAGTGAACGTATCGAGACATTTCCTATCGCCAAGATGACGTCGCCACGCTGCAGACCTGCAACACGTGCCGCGCCACCTTTGACTTCCTGTATCAACAAGCCACCGGACACTTCAAGTTCTTTCACTTGCTCCGCTGTCAGCTCACTGACAACGACCCCCAATCGAGCAATCGATTCAGAAGACTCATCGCTACGCTTGTTTAGAGTCTGATCTACGAGCTTTTCCTCAGACATCCTGGCAATGACTACGTCGACCTTCTTCAAAGCACCTTTACGCCATAATTCTACAGTCACTGTGCTGCCCGGTTTAGTCGCGGCAACGATACGAGGCAAATCACTGGAACTGTTTACTGATTTACCGTCGAACTTGAGAATGACATCGCTAACCTCTATGCCAGCTTTATCTGCCGCCCCACCCTTTTCCACACTGCTAATCAGCGCACCGTTGGGCTTGGCCAAACCAAATGATTCTGCC
>JAVHRA010000163.1:0-3909 GCA_036171395.1 Gallionella sp.
AACTCTGGACGCAACTGAAACAGCATCGCATAGATAGGAGCGGCAATCGCGGCCACCAAGGCCGACAGGGAAGAGTAACGGAACACTGCCGCCATAAACAGCCAAGTCACGAACACGGCCAATCCCATCCAAGCGCTTAGAGCCAACAGCACCCCTAAGGCCGTAGCCACACCCTTACCGCCTTTGAACCGCAAAAATACCGGAAACACATGACCTAGAAACACGGCTAGCGCAACCAGCGCAACCAACAACAGGCCACTTGCATCATGCGGAGCGAACTTGATTGCAAGAAACACCGCCAACCAACCTTTTGCCGCATCTCCCAGTAAGGTCAGTGCAGCAGCCGCTTTTTTGCCGCTGCGCAGCACATTGGTCGCGCCGGGGTTGCCCGAACCGTAGGTGCGCGGATCGGCAATACCGAAGGCCTTACTGGTGACAACGGCAAAAGATACCGAACCTAATAGATAGGCAGCTACGACAAAAGCTATGGTCAACATCGGGAATACCCTAAAATAGACAAGTCGGCGATTTTACTTGAATCCGCAAACGCCTACACATTTACCGCAACGTATCGTACATACCCAATGGACATCATCTTTATACGCGAACTTAAGATCACCACACTCATCGGTATCTATGCGCGCGAGAAACTCGTACCACAGACACTACAGATCGACCTCGACATCGCACTACCGAACAGCCGTGCCTGTATCAGCGACGATATCGATGACGCGCTGGACTACGCCCAAGTCGCCGCACATATCCAAACTGTGCTGAGTGAGGGGCATTTTTCACTGCTAGAGACGTTGGCTGAACATATCGCGCAAATTATTCTCCAAGACTTCCACGCCCCTTGGGTAAAGATCAGCGTCGCTAAGCTGCAAGCGATACGCAACTGCAAGATGGTCGGTATCACGCTGGAACGCGGACAACTCAAATAGTTCGCAGTCTGCAACACGCACAACTCCCACGGAACGGACGCATCATGGCTAGCACTCAATTCAAGTACCACAATGATTTCCAATTGACCGACCAGCAAACGGTAGCCGAGGCCTCGCAACTACTAATAGGCAAAAACCTGTCACTGGTTCCTGTCACTGATAGTGCCGGAAAATATCTGGGCGTGTTCAGCCTGAACGGATTGCTGGCATTAGTCCTGCCACGTGCGGCTTTAATGGAAAGAGGGCTGACTGATCTAGGCTTTTTGTCGGATCATCTGGAAATCTTGCAAGAACGCATGCGTGAACACGGCACACGTTCTGTGATTGATGTACTCGAAAAGCATGTGCCTATCATTCATCCCGAGACCCCGTTATTGGAGGTCGCGCTGCATCTTTATCGGGCCGAGAACGACATCCCCGTGGTAGATAGCAAGAGCGGTAAGTTGCTGGGCTTGCTATTAGGAACGGAATTCGTCGCACTACTAGGCGCGGGGGTGTAAGCAATGCATGAAGCTGCCACAGTGATGCACACTATTTTTGGCTGGGACCCATTGTGGTTGGCCAGCATCATCTTCGTGCTGACTTATGCCGTCATCATCAGTGAGCGCATCAACCGCGCCATCGTCGCTCTGCTGGGTGGCGGGCTGATGATACTGTGCGGCATCCTCACCCAAGAGGCAGCGCTACGCGGGATCGATTTCAATACCCTAGGCCTGCTGATTGGCATGATGATGATCGTATCCATCACCAAGAAGAGTGGCGTGTTCCAATATGTCGCCATCTGGATCGCCAAGAAAGCGCGCGCACGACCTGTTGCAATTTTATTGTTGATGTCATTGGTCACGGCCCTGTTCTCAGCATTACTCGACAACGTCACTACCGTACTGCTGGTAACACCGGTGCTGCTACTGATTGCGGAGGAGCTTAAAGTCAAGCCCTACCCTTATCTGTTCGCCATCATCATCATGTCCAATGTCGGTGGCACAGCCACTTTGATCGGTGATCCGCCCAACATCATGATCGGTTCCGCCGCCCATCTGAGCTTTAACGACTTCTTGCTCAATCTGGCCCCCATTATTCCCATCATCGCGCTTGCCAGCCTCCTGCCAATCTGGTGGATATGGCGCAAAGATATGGTCGCGACTAGCGAGGATAGGGCGCGCGTGATGCGCTTCAATGAGTTGGAGGCCATCACTGACTGGCGTCTGCTCAAACAGGCATCAGTCGTATTCACTTTGGTCATCGTCGGCTTTATGACGCACAGCGTGGTGCATCTGGAGCCCGCCACCATCGCCATGTTCGGCGCAGCAATCTTGTTGCTGGTAGAGAATTTCGGACGTGACCCTGAGGCGCAATCACACCATGTGCACAAAGCCCTGATCGAGGTGGAGTGGATTACGCTGTTCTTTTTTATCGGTCTGTTCATCGCGGTCTATGGTATCGAGCAAGCCGGCCTGATCAGCGCCATGGCACACCAGTTGCTGAGTGCGACCAATGGTGATCTGACCACCACGACACTTTCTATCTTGTGGGGCTCCGCACTCGCATCGGCATTTGTGGACAACATCCCCTTCGTCGCGACCATGATTCCGCTGATCAAGTCGATGGCGCCCGCTATGGGCGGCGATCAAGCCATCCTACCTTTATGGTGGGCTTTGGCGCTAGGCGCATGTCTGGGCGGCAATGGCACACTGGTCGGCGCTTCGGCCAATTTGGTGGTCGCCGGTATCGCCGAGAAGTCGGGCAGTCCAATTCGTTTCGCGACCTTTCTCAAGATCGCGTTCCCCTTGATGTTGCTATCCATCGCGATTGCACACGTTTATCTATATCTGAGATATCTGTAATACACCATGCGCTACCTACTCTGTCTATTATTGTGTTGCGCTACCACAGCCCATGCTGATACAGATGCCGACTTCCTCGCGGCACGCTCTGCCTATCTGTCAGGCAATGTGGCCAAGCTGGACAGTCTTGCACCGCGCCTGAAGAAATCCCCGCTTGAGATATACATCAGCTATTACCAGTTGCGGCTGCGATTGGATAACGCGGATGCAGATAAAGTACAAGCCTTCCTCGCTCGACCTGAAGACAATCCAGTTATAGATAAGCTGCGCGGTGAGTGGCTCAAGATGCTCGGTAACAAACAGCAATGGACACTCTTCAACAAAGAGTATCCACGCTTGATCAAGGAAGATGCGGAGCTAACCTGTTATGCACTGCAAGCGCGTCGTGCCACGCAACCTGAGCGTCCTTGGGATGAATTGCGCGAATTGTGGCTCACCAGTAAAAGCCAACCGGATAGTTGCGGCCCCATGTTCGACGCCGCGTTGGAATCCGGCCTCATCAGCGAAGACTTGATCTGGCAACGCTTGAAATTGGCATTCGAAGCCAGCAACGTGACGTTGGCGAAACGACTCTCCGAAAGATTGACTGGCGCACACCAATTCCCCGCCGAAATAATCACGATTGCAGCATCCGATCCCGACCATTACCTGAGCAAACTCAAATTAGACAAGGCCAATGATGGGCAACGCGCAGTGGCCTTGTTTGCACTACAGCGCTTAGCGAAACAGTCCACCACCATCGCCTTCGCGCATTGGGCAAAGATTGCCGCCTACTTCACCGTAGCCGAGCAGCATTATTTCTACAGCTGGCTGGGATATGAAGCGGCGCGTGCACAGGAGCCACAGGCACTACAGTGGTACAAGGCCGCCGGCAACAGCCCATTGAATGCGCAACAATCTGCATGGCGGGTACGCGCTGCGTTACGCGCCAAAGATTGGTTCGAGGTCGCGCGCAGCATAGACAGCATGGATGCGCAGCAACAACGCGAACCTGCATGGCGCTATTGGAAAGGCCGTGCACTGACCGAACAAGGCCGTCTGGCCGAAGCGACGCAGCTGTTCGCACCGTTGAGCAAAGAGTTCAACTTCTATGGCCAGTTGGCAAATGACGAACTCAACACTGC
>JAVHRA010000163.1:4009-11128 GCA_036171395.1 Gallionella sp.
TGAGCAAAGAGTTCAACTTCTATGGCCAGTTGGCAAATGACGAACTCAACACTGCAACTACAACTGTGATAGGTGCTACCCCCACCGCTTACGTGCCAACCAAGCAGGATATAGAGGCCATGTCTGCCTTGCCTGGCGTACAGCGCACCATCGCGCTGTACCGTATGGATCTGCGCGTGGACGCACTGGAAGAGTGGCGCTGGGTGGTGCGCAACCTCAACGACAAAGAGCTGCTCACCGCAGCCGAGATTGCGCGGCGCAACGAAATGTATGACCGCGCCATCGGCGCCGCCGACCTGACCGTCAACACGCATGACTTCAGCATGCGTTACCTCGCGCCGTACCGTCAGGCATTGCAATCGCACATCAAGGACAACAATCTGGATGAAGCTTGGGTGTATGGCTTGATGCGTCAGGAGAGTCGCTTCGCCACCAGCGCCCGATCCAATGTTGGCGCGGCAGGCCTGATGCAAATCATGCCCAGCACGGCACGCTGGGTCGCCAAGCGACTCGGACTGAAGAGCTATCGCGACCATCTGATACAACAACTGGATACCAATCTGCGACTGGGTACCTATTACATGAAAAACGTGTTGTCGACTGCTGACGACAGCCCCGTCATGGCCTCGGCAGCCTATAACGCCGGCCCCAGTCGTGCGCGCAAATGGCGTGGCGAGCAAGCGTTGGAAGGTGCTATCTATGCGGAGAGCATCCCCTTCGACGAAACGCGTGATTACGTAAAGAAGGTGATGAGCAACACCGCTTACTACGCCAAGGAGTTCGGTAGCAACTCGCATTCCTTGAAACAGCGCCTAGGCATCATCGCCGCTAAATCAACTGATAATCAGCAGGCACCGGCTGATGAAAAATGACAGCAAAACCTATGTCGTAGGCGGAGCGGTGCGTGATGCGCTGCTGGGTCTGCCTGTGCACGACAAGGATTGGGTGGTCGTGGGTAGCACGCCGGAAGCCATGGCAGCGCAAGGTTATCTGCCGGTGGGTAAGGACTTCCCCGTATTCCTGCACCCACACACCCATGAGGAATATGCGCTGGCACGTACCGAGCGCAAGACCGCGCTGGGCTACCAGGGCTTTGCGGTGTATGCCGCGCCGGACGTGACGCTGGAGCAAGATCTGTCGCGCCGCGACTTCACCATCAATGCCATCGCGCAAGACGACGACGGCACACTGATCGATCCCTACCACGGCCAGGCCGATCTCAAAGCTGGCGTGTTGCGCCATGTCAGTGCGGCATTCAGCGAAGATCCCGTGCGCATTTTGCGTGGTGCACGCTTCGCGGCACGCTTTGGCTTCAGCATCGCACCGGAGACCTTGCGCCTGATGCGCGACATGGTGGACAACGGCGAAGTGGATGCGCTGGTGGCGGAACGCGTCTGGCAAGAATTAGCGCGTGGTTTGATGGGGCAACATCCGGCACGCTTCATCACCACCCTGCGCGAGTGCGGCGCACTAGCCAAGATCATGCCCGAGGTCGATGCTTTGTTTGGTGTAGCGCAACCGCCGCAACACCATCCTGAGATTGATTGCGGCCTCCACACCCTGCTGGTGCTGGACGACACGGCACAACACGATTACGAGTTGAGCGTGCGTTTTGCCGCGCTCACCCATGATCTGGGCAAAGCCACTACGCCTGCCGACATTTTGCCGCGCCATATCGGCCATGAGCTACGTAGTGTGCAACTCGTAAAAGCCATGTGTGAGCGACTGCGCGTGCCCACCGAGTGCCGCGATCTAGCGCTACTCACCGCGCGCTATCACGGCGATATTCATAGAGCCAAACAACTGCGTGCCGAGACTGTCATCAAGCTGTTCCAATCCGCCGACGCTTGGCGCAGAGCGGAGCGTTTCACGCTGATGCTGCAAGCCTGCGCCGCCGATGCACGTGGCCGCACTGGGCATGAGCAAGATGCTTATCCGCAAGCCGACTACTTACTGCATGCGCTATCCTTGGCTCGCGCCGTAGATGCCGGCGCGGTTGCGGCGAGTTGTGCCACGCCCAACCATATCCCTGCCGCCGTGCAACACGCACGCGTGGCGGCTATACAAGAATTCGTCGAAACCAACAAAAAGGAAGTGCCATGAAAAAACTCATCAGTCTGTTATTTGCAGCAAGCATCATCAGCCCGGTCTATGCCGCTGACAAACAAAAAGCGACCAAGCTCGACGCGCAGTTCGATCAAATGTTCAACAGCGTGGACACCGACCAAAATGGCAATATCTCCAAGCATGAAGCGGAATTAAAAGCGCCCGCGATGGCTGATTTATTCGGGCAAATCGATACTGACCACGACGCAGCGTTAAGCAAGCAAGAGATCAAGATTTTTACCGCAGCGATGCTCAAGAGCCGCGAGGAATTCATGCACCGCTTAGATGTAGCCGACAAGAACAAGAACGGCAAGTTATCTAAGGAAGAGAGCAAGGTCATTCCCAAGCTCTATGACAACTTCGATGTAATCGATAGCGACCATGATGGCAATCTGGTATTCAAAGAGATCTCCGACTATTTGCGTGCGCAGCTGGAAGCGCAACGCGCTGCCGCACGCTAATCTGCATCGGTCATGCGTACTGCATTGCGCACACTGTTAAGCCTAAGCGTGCTGCTACCGGTGCTGAGCTATGCGGGCACGCCCGGTGAGTTGCTCCCCGGTCAGTCCTTGCGCGAGGCCACGCTGCACAGTCTCACTGGCAAAGATAAGCATCTCTCCGACTATCGCGGCAAGCCACTCATCATCAATGTGTGGGCGAGTTGGTGTGGACCGTGCCGCACCGAGATGAGTTCGCTAAATCGCCTCGCCCAGCGCTACAGCAAACAGTTCACTGTCATCGGCATCTCTACCGATGACGATGCGCTCGCCGCCAAGCAGTTCATCAAGCGCGCCAAGCTGACGTTCGAAAACTTCATCGACAGCAATGTGCTGCTGGAAAACATGCTGGGGGCGGACACCATCCCGCTGACCATTTTGGTGGATGCGCAGGGGCATGTGCTGGAGAAAGCGCGCGGTGCATATGCATGGGATAGTGCTGAGACCGTCGATGCGATAGGCCAAGTATTCCATCTCAAATTGCAACGTTAATGCTACAAAGCGCGTGACAGATCACCGCGCGCAAAACCGCTCAGGCGCGCCTCTAAGTTCTTGCTCAAGGCGATAACTTTGAACAAATCACCCATCTCGGCTGGACTGGTCAGCTTCTGCATCTGCGCAGATAACGGCAGATAAGTTCTCAAATCTTCGGGCGATACCTGCGCCAGTAATTCGGTGATGCCGCCGTTAATAAGAAAGAAGGCCTGATTGGTATAACCCATCAGTGACAAGCCGGCATCAATACCGGCTTCGGCAATCGCGGTGAAATCCACATGGGCGGTGATGTCCTGCAAACCCGGCAGATAAAAGGGGTCGTCATGTGAATGATGACGGTAGTGACACATCAAGGTGCCCTTGCTGCGTTGCGCATGATAGAACTCGCGCGCACCGAAACCATAGTCGATAAACAACAACGCGCCGCACTGCATACGGCTCGCCAGACTATGTATCAAGCCCTGCGCGGCAAGACCAATCTCGCTTACGTAATCATCCGGCACAACAATTTTTTGCGCCGCCGCACGCAGCGCCGCAGCGGCGATGTCGCGTTCCGCCCAAGCGAAGCCCTCGCCTTGCACCACGACACCGCGCTCAGCCAATGCGCTGTCATGCCAGTGCACCAGATGCACCGGCAGCGCATCCAGCACTTCGTTGGCCACGACCGCACCCGAGTAGCTTTCCGGCAAGGCATCCAGCCAGTGCACCCGTTGCGCGAGATGCGGCAAGTGCTGTTGCAACAAGGCTTGCTGGCGCTGGCGCAGATCGGCACTTACCTCGAGTATGGAATAGCTTTCCGGCAACGCGCCCAACTGCTCCAACTCGGCGAGCATGTCCAAAGCCAACTTACCACTGCCCGCGCCCAACTCAAGGATATGCGGTGCACTGTGCGCCATCACTTGTTGCACCTGTCGCGCCAGGGTGCGACCGAACAAAGTCGAGAGTTCAGGAGCGGTAATGAAGTCACCCGCTTCGCCGAGTTTGTGCGAACCCGCCGTGTAATAACCCAAACCCGGTGTATACAAAGCCTGCTCCATAAAACGCGCAAAGCTAATCCAACCACCTTGCTGGACAATGTCTTGTTGTATCGATAGCGTCAAACGGGTGCTGTGTTGTTGCGCTGCTGGGCTGGGGCTAGGTAAGGGATTCTGCATGGGCTGTTATAATCGCGCGTTTCTTAAAATGAAAAGTCGGGGGAGTTTAGTGGAGGCAGCGATGCAAGGCAAAGTGGTATTGGTGACGGGCGGTGCGAAACGCGTCGGTGCTGCGATCTGTCGGCGCCTGCACGCGGCGGGCGCGAGTATCGCGCTGCACTATCACACCTCGCAGCACGAGGCCGCCGCCTTGCAGGACGAGCTGAACGCCCTGCGCGCCAACAGCGTGGCCAGCTTCTCCGCCGACCTGCTCGATCTGAGCGCCCTGCCCGCTTTGATCTCCCAGACATTGGCGCAATTTGGCCGACTGGACGGACTGGTCAATAACGCATCGAGTTTCTACGCTACGCCGCTAGCCGATATAAACGAAACAGATTGGCACGACTTGCTAGGCACTAACCTGAAAGCGCCGTTGTTTCTGGCTCAGGCGGCAGCCGCAGAATTGCGTCGCAGCGGCGGCAGCATCGTCAACATCGTCGATATTCACGCCGAACGGCCTATGCAGGGACACTTGGTGTACAGCCTGGCGAAAGGTGGATTGCGCGCTTTGACGCTGGGGCTGGCGCAGGAACTCGCACCCGAAGTGCGCGTCAACGGCGTGGCACCCGGCCCGATCTTGTGGCCGCAACACCGTGACTGGAACGACGCAACGAAACGCGAGGCCATCGTCGCGCAGACCTTGCTCAAGCGCATCGGCGAACCCGACGACATCGCCAAGACCGTGGCGTTTCTATTACAAGACGCACCCTATATCACCGGCCAGATCATCGCAGTGGATGGCGGCAAGAGCATCAACACTTAACGAGAAATTTATGAACGCAATTGCACAACCTATCCATTTCGAAGCGCACTCCAACAACTTCAACCGCCTGCGCAGCCGCCTCGAACACCAAGTCGGCAAAGCCATCGGCGACTTCAACATGATAGAAGAAGGCGACAGCGTAATGGTGTGTCTGAGCGGCGGAAAAGACTCATACACCTTGCTGGATATTCTGCTGGCGCTGCGCAAACGCGCACCCATCGACTTCCGCATCGTGGCGATGAACCTGGACCAAAAGCAGCCCGGCTTCCCCGCCGATGTATTGCCCGCTTACCTGAAGAATCTGGGCGTGGAATATCACATCGAGACGCAGGACACTTACTCCATCGTCAAAGAAAAGATCCCCGAAGGTAAAACGACTTGCTCGCTGTGCTCACGCTTGCGGCGCGGCATCATCTACCGTGTGGCAGGCGAACTCGGCGCGAACAAGATTGCGCTCGGTCATCACCGCGACGACATGATAGAAACGCTGTTCCTCAATATGTTCTTCGCCGGAAAACTCAAGGGCATGCCGCCCAAACTCATCACCGACAAGGGCGACCATATGGTGATCCGCCCGCTGGCGTATTGCGCTGAAAAAGACATCGCACGTTTCGCGCGCGCCATGGAATTCCCCATCATCCCGTGCAATCTGTGCGGCTCGCAGGAAAATCTGCAACGCCAAAATGTAAAAGAGATGCTCAACGCCTGGGAGCTGCAATATCCCGGCCGCACCGCGACCATGTTCACCGCGATGCAGAACGTCTCAGCCTCGCACCTGATGGATGGCAGTCTGTTCGACTTCAAGCACATCCAGATGGGTGATGCGCATGCCAGCGGCGATCTGGTGTTTGATCAGGAAGAGTCCTGCTAAGGGAACTGAATTACATTTAGTCAGTCACAAGCCGCGTATCTGAATTCAAACTTACGGAGTCCATCATGCAGAAACGTCACCTCGTCTTATCCGGCCTAACGCTTGCCCTGCTCTTGAGCGGCTGTGCCACTCCCGTCAGCACTACCATCAAACCGACCGAGGCCAACCTCGCCAAATACAGCACCTTGTCTGCACTGGATGTGGTGACTGCGCTGGAGAAGAACGTCAATGACGCGAAGCGCGCGGGCATGAACTTCACCGCCCCGCATTATTTCCGCGAAGCAGCGCAAGTATTGAGCGAATGCCAGGGTGGCTTGAACAGCAAACCCAAAGACCAACTCGCGCAGATGGCGGCTAAAGGCGATGCCATACTGGAAAAAGGGCGCAGCGTGATGTCCATTGTGCAATATCGCTTCGCCCAAGAGCTGGAACTCAAGAGCAAGATCGATACGCTGGATACGCCCAAGCTGCTGCCCAAGGATTATGAAAAGACCATGGGCGAATTCTCTGGTCTAATCGAGAAGGTGGAACGCGAGCGTCCCGACAACATCGACAAGGATAAGGACAACTTACTGAAATCCTTGCAAGCGCTGGAAATCAAGTCGATACAAGAAGGCGCACTGCATAGCAGCGAAGTGATCAACAACGAAAGCAAGGCCAAAGCAGCGGATAAACAAGTACCCGCGACCTATGCCGAGGCACTGCGCGTGTTCAACGATGCCAAGACCCAGATTGCCGCCACGCCGCATGATGGCGCACTCGTACAACGATTGGGTGCAGAGGCCTTGTTCGCCGCACGCCACGCACAACAAGTAAACGAGCGCGTCATGGCACTGCAAACACAGTTCCGCACATCGAATAGCCTCGCACCAGTAGTCGCCGCCTCATCAGGCATGGCAGGTACAGGTATCAACGCACAAATGGGTGGCGGCAGCAGCGGTGGCAGCGGTGGCATCGAAAAAGCTTCGGTGGAGAAGATCGTCTTGCAAGAAGAAGATCGCCTACTCGTCATCTCTACCGCGCTTGGTCATAAAGACCTGCGTGATCTGGCGATAGACAAACAAGTTGCTGAACTCAAGCGTGTCGCCTCTGAAAAGTCTGGCGTACCAACGGTCGCAGCCAATAACGGCAAGTTGGAGGCCGACTTGCAAGCCGCAAACGATGCGACCAAGAAGGCCATGGCGCAACTGGCCG
>JAVHRA010000164.1:0-2273 GCA_036171395.1 Gallionella sp.
CAGAGACCATGCCGGTAGCTGGGTCGATTGCATCGAAGTATGGGACGAAGTCCATTGTCATTGGAGGGTTGGCTACCACTGATGGTAGGATTCCTCCGCCGGTCATACAAGCGGTATGGATACAGGACGAAGGGCAAGAGGGAGTTCGATTTGTCACTGCTTACCCGGCAAGGAGTTAAAAATGTTTGAAGAACACACGCAAGTAGTGCTTGAGCGCCCCCTACCCAGTCTAGGTTTGGTGCCGGGTGACGTTGGTATCGTGGTGCACACCTACGGGGATGGTGCCGCCTACGAAGTGGAGTTTTTAAGCTTGGACGGAAACACCAGCGTATGCGTCCGGCCAACACATATTGAAGTACCGCTGAAATTCCGAGATAGTGTGCGCGATGAACATCATGCACACCATGGCGAGCGACGCTCGCACCACCCAAGCCCCCAAGAGACGGTTCTACAGCCCCGAACTCAAGCTACAAGTTGTCAGAGGCTGCGCTCAGCGCGGCGCGTCCATTGCCGGGGTGGCACGACAGCACGGCATCAACGCCAACATCGTGCACCGCTGGTTGCGCGAACATAGCCAAGGCACACTGGTTAATCGGCCACAGACCTTTGTGCCGGTCACCTTGAATTCGGCCACAGAATCGGCAACGATCCAGCCCACTGCCGACATCCGCGTTGAGGTCAAGCGTGTCAATGCCACCATCGTCGTGCACTGGCCTCTTGCCGGTAGTGCCCAGTGCGCACAATGGCTGCGCGAGTGCTTGCAATGATCCGCATCGACGCGGTGTGGTTGTCAACTGCTCCCTTGGACATGCGAGCCGGAACAGACTCTGCCCTGGCCCGCGTGGTGGCTGTCTTCGGTGCAGCCCACCCGCACACCGCCTACCTCTTTGCCAACCGGCGTGCCAACCGCATGAAGGTGCTAGTGCATGACGGGATCGGCTTCTGGCTGGCCGCGAGAAGGCTGCACCAGGGACACTTTGTTTGGCCAGCGCCAGACTCCCAAGCCCAGGTCAACTTGAGTCGCCCACAACTCGATGCGCTGGTCCTGGGTTTGCCCTGGAGCCGTATTGGCGAGGCCGGCATCATCAGCATCGTGTGAATCGAAATTGACTCAAATTCCAGCTTCAATTCGGTGCATATGCAGCAACAAAATAGTTCTCTAGCGCATAGGGATCAATGTTGAGTCACTATTGTTTTTGAGTCAATTAGGGCATATCAGAATAGCAAAAAATAGTTCACCATGGGACACTTTGTTCCATGGTCGCAGCCCTTGAATCACTCCAGAGTCTGAACGCAGAACAACTGCGCGAACTCGTCTCAGAGTTGATGGCAAAGATTGCACAACAAAGCCAGCAACACGCGGTAGTCGTTGCCGCCAAAGACAGCGACATCCTGTACCGCCAGGCCAAGATCGACAAACTCACCCACGAGCTCGCCACCCTCAAACGCTGGAAGTTCGGGCGCTCAAGCGAGCTGCTTAATGCCAGCCAGGTCAGTTTGCTCGACGAGACGATTGATGCCGACATTGCAGCCATCGAGCAAGAACTCCAAGAGCTGGCACCGCCTGCAAAGACCGACACCCAGCCCCGCCAGCAACCCAAACGTGCAGCCCTGCCTGCCGGTCTGCCTCGCGTAGACATCCATCACGAACCCGACTCCACCACCTGCGGCTGCGGCTGCCAGTTAAAGCGCATCGGCCAAGATGTCTCAGAGAAGCTGGACTACACACCGGGCGTGTTCACAGTGGAGCAGCATATTCGTGGCAAGTGGGCTTGCACCCAATGCCAAACCCTGATCCAGGCAGCGGTGCCAGCCCAGATCATTGACAAAGGCATCCCCACTGCGGGTTTGCTGGCACAGGTGCTGGTGGCCAAATACAGCGACCATTTGCCGCTGTATCGGCAGGAACGCATCTTTGGACGTGCCGGTGTGGAAATTCCACGCTCGACCCTGGCGCAGTGGGTGGGCATGTGTGGTGTGCAATTGCAGCCGCTGGTGGATGCACTCAAGGGCCACCTTCTCAGTCACACAGTTCTACACGCCGATGAGACGCCGGTGGAGATGCTCAAACCTGGCAATCGGACAACACACCGGGCTTATCTTTGGGCCTACGCGCCGGGAGCATTTGAAGAATTGAAAGCAGTGGTCTACGATTTCTGTGAATCCCGAGCGGGTGAACATGCCAGAACGTTCCTGGGAAAATGGAAGGGTAGTCTGGTTTGTGATGACTATGCGGGGTACAAACAGGGATTTGTCAGTGGCATCACTGAGGC
>JAVHRA010000165.1:0-2254 GCA_036171395.1 Gallionella sp.
GCGAGAAATCATCGTTACAAGCACTGCAAGACGCACAATTACAGGCGAACAAAATTCTCAGGCCCTATCAACGCTGATGGATACGCTACGAAATAACTGGCAGAGCATGGTAAAACGTGCCCGACATGGGCTGGCACTGCGCCCCCTGCACGCGCTCAGTTATGTGTTGCCGCTGCTGGTATTGGCGGGCAGCCTGCTGATTGCCGGCAACTACCGCCACATGCAGCAGCAGGAGCTCGAGCAGGACATCAAAAATGATTTTGATGTGCGTGTGCGCGAGACGGTGTCAATCTTCAAAGAGCGGGTGCGCAATGCACAGCAGGTACTGTTTGCTATGCAGGGTTTCTATGCCGCTTCCAATCAAGTCAACGCCACCGAATTTAATGTGTTTGTGAGTAATATTAATCTTGACCAGATACATGGTTTTCAAGGCATTGGTTATATTGGTGTCGAGCCCCACTCGGCACGCACGGCAGTGCGACACTACCGAACTTTCAGCGGCGAGACGGTGAGCCGTATCGGTACAGATTATTTGGCCGAACCGTCGCGCCGTTACGCGCTGGAAGCAGCGCGCGACACCGCCGCCGTTGCGGTGAGCAACAAGCTGAAATTGCCCGGTGAGGACGAGCAAACTATCCAAGCGGGTTACCAGATTGTGCTGCCGGTATATCGCAATGGTGTGCCGCACGATACGCTGGCGGAGCGTCGCCGCAATTTGAGTGGCTGGATATTTGCCACATTCAGCATGAATGGAATGATCGATAACATACTGGGCGAGCGACCCAACATCGCCATCGAAATTGTCGATGGCGCTGACGTGCTGCTAGCCGATGCGGGGCGTGATCGTGTCGGCGGTGATTCACCCGTGAAGCTATTCAGTTCCGCCGCACCTGTGGCGATGGGCGATTACGATTGGACTATCGTGGCGCATTCTTTGCCGAATTTGACTTCGCATACCGCGCTAAGCAGCCTGCAGTTGCGCACGCGGATTGCGTGGGTGGCGAGTACGTTGCTGGCATTTCTTACTTGGATATTTTTGCGTTGGCGCATCCGCAGCAGGCAGGCTGCTAGCCAGTTACAGCAGGCCAAAGAACATGCCGAGCAAGCCAATCTGGATAAATCAAAATTCCTCGCGGCAGCCAGCCATGATCTGCGTCAGCCTATCCATGCACTGTGTTTATTTCTCGATGTACTCGCTAATACCGAGTTGAATGAACAGCAACAAAAATTGCTGAATAACATTCGCGCCGCCTCGGATGCAACGCGCGATATGCTCAATACCCTACTGGATTTTTCCCGTATCGACGCCGGCGTGGTGGAGCCGCATAGACAAGTGTTCAGCCTGCAAAACATGCTAGATAACTTGAACAATGATTTTCAGCCACAAGCACTGGCCAAAGGACTGCGCTACCGCGCGCGCATAACAAATTTGTATGCTTATTCGGATCCCATGCTGGTGGAGCTGATCCTGCGCAATCTGGTTTCCAACGCGATACGCTATACCGAACACGGGAGCGTGCTACTGGCGTGCCGCGTGCGGGGTGATGCGATTTGTATTGATGTCCGGGACAGCGGGATTGGGATTGCGGCGGAGGATCAGCAAAACATATTTCGCGAGTTCCATCAATTGGGTAACCCGGAACGAAACCGCAGCAAGGGCTTGGGCCTAGGGCTGGCGATAGTGGACGGTTTAGTACGTACTTTGCACCTGCAGCTGACGCTGCGCTCTGCTTCCAACTGCGGGAGTGTGTTTAGAGTAACGCTGCCCAAAGCCAAGTGCGATTTTCACGACGTAGAACCGGCTTTGTTTTGCCGCGAAAAATTACAGGCGCGGGTGTTGGTAATTGAGGACGACGCGGCAGTGAGCGAAGGCATGGTGCAACTGTTAAGCAACTGGGGATGTGATTGCATCGCTACAGATACGGCGGAAGCCGCTTTGCAATGGGTGCGCCGCCATGCCTTCGATTTAGTTATCAGTGATCTGCGTTTGCGCGGTTCGCGTACTGGCATCGATGCAATAGCGGCTATTAGAGCCGAGCTTGGCTACGACATTCCGGCACTGCTCATAACCGGCGACACCGCCCCGCACAGCCTGCGTCTGGCTCAGGCCAGCGGCATTAGCATGTTGCATAAACCGGTGTTGCCCAGACTGTTTTATCAACAGGTTGCCGCACAGCTGCAAGTCTCTGCCGCGTAGCTGCTATTCGCCGGGCATCATGCTGCGCGAGAAGCCGCTGCGGGAGAATTGGCGCGA
>JAVHRA010000166.1:0-11003 GCA_036171395.1 Gallionella sp.
TGCGGGCACAAGCACCTCAAGCTTGCGTGTCTACCAATTCCACCACAACCGCGAATTACTATTTAGGGATATCTTTAGACTTCGAGGTATCCACAGGCGCGACAGGAGCAGACTTACTTTCCGACGCATTTAACTTATCCATCACACCAGCCTGCTGCGCAGGGTGAGCATAGATATAAGTCAAAGAAAGACTTGTGATGAAGAATACCGTTGCAGCAATGGCAGTACTACGACTCAGAAAGTTCGCCGAACCACTGGAACCGAACAGACTACCCGCCGAACCGGTACCGAATGCAGCACCCATATCAGCCCCTTTACCATGCTGCACCAACACCAAACCGATCAACACCACGGCTGTCAGCACATGAACTACCCAAACCAATGTTTCCACACTTCACCCCAAAACTATCTAGTTATTTCTGAGCCGCGCGACAGATCGCCACAAAATCCTCAGCCACCAAAGACGCACCGCCTATCAAGCCACCATCAATATCCGCCATCCCGAACAAAGCATCCGCATTATTTGCTTTGACACTACCGCCGTAGAGTATACACAAACCTTGCGCGATACCGACATCCAACGCCGCCACACGCGCACGTATGAACGCATGTACTGCCTGCGCCTGCTCGGGACTAGCCGTCTTACCGGTTCCAATCGCCCATACCGGCTCATATGCAATGACCGAATTCTGCAAAGCTAACACGCCGAAACGATTCAATACTGCATCCAACTGCGTCGCCACAACCTGTTCAGTCACACCCGACTCACGCTCCGCCAAGGTTTCGCCGACACAAAAAATGGGCGTCATACCCGCTTTCTGCGCAGCGTCGAACTTAGATGAAGCGATCTCGTTGCTTTCATGAAACAGACCACGACGTTCAGAATGCCCAATGATTACATATTTACAACCAAAGTCAGCCAGCATTCCAGCCGCTACCGCACCAGTGAAGGCACCTTCTTCATGCTGACTCAGATTTTGCGCACCCCATGCCACATTACTATTTTGCAACACGGATTGCGCCTGAGCTAAATACGGATAAGGCACACAAACCGCATAGTCGGCGCTCTTCAAATCACGCACGCCATCCAATACACCTTGCAGCAACGCTTGATTGCGAGCCAAACGGCCAAACATCTTCCAGTTTCCAACCACTAATTTGCGTCGCATCTTAAATCCATTCCGCTATGCACTAAAGCGCGCAATCGTACCCGTGAACACGCCCATGGTCAATGTTACCGGCAAAGAAAATCCCCGCCATATCATGCTTTACGCCGCTTGAACAGGAATCTCATCACGCTGTGCGACGATGCGATTATGTTCATCCACATATACCAAACTGGGATGAAACTTCTGCAATTCCAATTCGGTGTACATGGCGTAAGTAGCGATGATGAGAATATCGCCAGGATCGGCCTTGTGCGCGGCAGCTCCATTCACCGAAATCACACCCGAACCGCGCTGCGCGCGTATCGCATAGGTGGTGAAACGCTCACCATTGGTGACGTTATATATGTCTATCTGCTGATACTCACGTATATCCGCAGCATCGAGCAAATCATCATCTATCGCGCACGAGCCTTCGTAGTGCAATTCGGAATGCGTTACGTGCACCCGGTGCAGTTTGGCTTTGAGCATGATTCTTTGCATACAACCTCCAATTCAATCGGGCGTCGATTATATATGACTCAATCGGCGCAAGAAACTTCGATATTATCCAATAGTCTGGTGGCACCCAATTGGGCGGCCGCCAAAATCACTAGCTCGCCATGAGCAGATTGTGCCACTCGTAAACTATCGCGTTCGCGCAACGAGATATAGTCCACCTGCCAACCGCGAAGCGAAAGTCGTGCGCATGCCGCGCTTTGCAACTCCTCCCAGTCGGCCTCCCCTTGCAGCAGATCACGCCGCAAATCCTGCAGCGCGATATTTAGCTGTGCCGCCTCACGACGTTGCGCCGGATCCAGATATTGATTGCGCGAACTGAGCGCCAACCCATCCTGTGCCCGCACAATCTCACCGCCCACGATAACCACCGGCAGGCTGAGCTGCGCCACCATCTGACGAATGAGGTGCAGCTGCTGATAATCCTTTTTGCCAAACACGGCAAACTTAGGCTGGACAATGTTCAGCAATTTAATCACGACCGTTGCCATGCCGCGAAAATGTCCCGGACGAGATGCACCACAAAGCTCGTTTGAAATCTGCGGCAACTCTATATAAATATCTTGCTGCTGCGGATACATTTCGTGCACGGTAGGCGCGAATACCACATCCACCAGCCCTTCCATCTGCTTGCAATCCGCATCCAAAGTGCGCGGATAACAATCGAAATCCTCATTGGGGCCAAACTGCAAAGGATTGACGAAGATACTCGCCACCACACAATCTGCATGCAATCGAGCCTGACGCATCAGTGCAAGATGCCCCTCATGCAGATTACCCATCGTAGGGACGAATGCAATCCGGTCATACGTGGACAAAAAAACGCGCAGCTCAACAACGGAAGTAATAACTTTCATAGTTTGGATACATTCAAAGAATCGGGGATTCGGACAAGCGACTCAAAGTCTCGTCCGAATCCCCGAGTATTCAATTAACGACTATCTCAGTGCAGGTGACCACCTTCTTCATGCACGTGACCGTGTTGCAATTCTTCCGCCGAAGCAGCGCGCACACCGGTCACTTCGCAATTAAAGGTCAGCGTCTTGCCAGCCAGCGGATGATTGCCATCCACAGTCACCTCATCGTCCGTCACTTCAACCACTGTATACAGGATGAAATCCTCATCATCAGACTCCTCCGGCGCACCCTCAAACTGCATGCCGACCGCAACATCTTTTGGGAAGGAGCTGCGCGCTTCCACTTCCACCATATCGTGCTCGTATTCACCGAAGGCATCATCGGGTTGTAATGTCACGCGAACCTTCTCACCCACCCCCTTGCCATGCAAGGCCTCTTCGACCAGAGGAAAGATGCCGTCATAACCGCCATGCAGATAACTGATCGGGTCTTCCACCTTTTCCACCAACACGCCTTCAGCGTCGAGCAGTTCGTAACGCAATGACACGACTGAGTCCTTAACAATCTTCATTATTTAATTTCCTTTATTAGATTCAAAATATCTTGGGCATGCCCATGCGCTTGCACACCATATGCCACATGGCGCAGCTTGCCATTTACATCAATGACAAAAGTGGAACGTTTGATAGACAATTTTTTATGTCCATCGACTTCCTTTTCATACATCACACCATACTTTTTGCACACACGCGCATCCGGGTCAGACAGCAACAAAACAGATAAACCATACTTATCGCGGAAGGACGCATGACTCAGGCAATCATCACGACTCACCCCCACCACCATGGCATTAGCTTTGGTGAACTCTTCTTCCAAATCACTGAACTCGTTAGCTTCGAGCGTACAACCTGGGGTGTCATCGCGCGGGTAAAAATACAGAACCACGCAGCGCTTGCCATGCTGTGCTGCCAACGCAAAAGTCTGCATATCAGCATCAGGCAACTCAAAATGCGGTGCTTCTGTTCCTACTTGTAGCGGCTCATTTTGCATCGTTGCTTCCCCCTGTGCGGCATTGTAAATGCTTTTACAAAAGCTCCAATAAAATTTTTCTGCTCAACATCACCATTACAGCGCAGCTATAATCCCGCCCATGAAAACACTACCTGCTATACCCACTCTACTGGGCGACCTGACTGTCGCCGAGTTCCTCCGTGACTACTGGCAGAAGAAACCCCTACTGATACGCCAAGCCCTTCCTGGCTTCCAAGGCCTGCTCGATCCACAGCAACTGATCGCATTGGCTTGCAATGAGGACGCACAGGCGCGCATAGTGACTCAGCAGCGCGGTAAGTTCGAGCTGTTGCAAGCACCGTTTGAAGCGCAGGATTTCGGCAGCTTGGGCAAGAAGAAATGGACGGTGTTGGTACAAGGCGTGAATCACCATCTCGACACTGCGAATGCACTACTACAGCACTTCAACTTTATCCCGCACTCCAGACTTGATGACCTGATGGTCAGCTATGCCCCCAAGGGGGGCGGTGTCGGGCCGCATTTTGATTCTTACGATGTGTTTCTGCTGCAAGGCAAGGGAACACGTCGCTGGCAGATATCCACGCAGGAGGACCGTACACTCATAGAAGGTGCACCTTTGCGCATACTGAGCGACTTCAAGATGGAACAAGAGTGGCTGCTGGAAGCCGGCGACATGCTTTATCTGCCACCTCAGTGCGCGCACAACGGTATCGCTGAAGACGACTGCATGACTTACTCGATAGGCTTCCGCACTCCCGCTTACCAGGAACTCGCCGAACAATTTTTGGTATACCTGCAAGACCGTATCTGCATCGACGGCATGTACGCAGATCCAGACTTGAAAACTCAACAACATCCGTCCGAAATCAGTGCGGCCATGATCGATCAGGTGAGCCATGCGATCAACCAGATACGTTGGGACCAAGAGGATATCGCCAACTTCCTAGGCTGTTATCTCAGCGAACCCAAGCCCCATATCTTTTTCGATCCACCACAACGGCCTATGAATGGCGCGAAGTTCGAGCTTGCCATACAAAAACGCGGCGTACTACTAGACCTCAAGTGCCAGATGCTGTGTCATGCCAATACAGTATTTATGAACGGCGAAGCTCAGGCTTTTTCGCCCATTCTTTATCGACAATTACGCGCACTCGCCGACCTGCGCACCTTACCTGGCATCAGCGAGAATCTCACCGAGATTTGTCCTATACTGCACCAGTGGTATCTAGATGGTTATCTGACAGCAGGCAAGTAAACACGGGACGGGATTATGAGCGAGCCTACCTTGCAACATACCAAACTCGATGGCGTCGTCGACTACACCAACGCACTAGATCAACTTTGTAAACTCGCGCGCCAAGAGCTGCTATTGTTCGAGCGAAATTATGATGGTTTGGGCTACAACGGTGAGGCACGTTACCAGACCCTACGCCACTTCCTGCTCGCCAACCCCAACAACAAACTTTATGTATTGGCTCACGACGTGCGCTACCTGACCACACAATGTGCCCGCATGACCATGCTGCTTAGGCAATTTGGCCATAGCGTGCATATTTATCAGACCCCTAAGCATCTACAACACTTAACGGAACCCTTTGCGGTAGCGGACAACGATCATTACGTGCGACGCTTTCACTTTGACGATCCGCGCGGCATCTTTGCGCAGAATGATCCGGAACAATCGCGCGCACTTAAGTCACGCTATATGGAAATGTGGGCTAACTCACACCCTGCCGCATCAGCTACCACGTTAGGCCTATAACATCGCAAAACAATCTCAACCCAGCCATCAAAGCAATGGCGATTCGATCTGATTCTTAGCAAAATCAAAAAAATAGTTTGAAATCCCCTAGATTTTCCTATAGTCGCTGGTAGAATGTTTGCACTTTGAATTTGAGCACCTTGTTATGCTTGGATTCGAGCAAAAATATTCATACTTTTTATATAGTTAACTTAAATTGGAAATTAAAATGAAACAATCTACTCTTGTTGTTGCTTTGTTGGCTTTGGCTTTGACTGCTTGTGGCGAAAAAGCTGCTGAAGTTGCTAACACTACTGTTAATGTTGCCGCTTCCGCAGCAGCTGCAGCTCCAGCTGTTGCTGATGCTGCTTCTGCTGTTGGTGGTGCTTCTGCTGTTGCAGCGGTATCTGAAGTTGCTGCTACCGCTACTGGCGTTGCAGATGCTGCTAAGGCTGCTGCTGAAACAATGAAGAAGTAATATCTCTTCAAGCAACACAAAAAAGCCGGCGCAAGCCGGCTTTTTTATTGCCCATGCCCCGTAATGCAGGGACAACCGTCACACAATCTGGCGCCAGTCACATCCATCTTGCTGTGTCGCCACGCCCAGCCACCCTGGCGCATATCCCAATACTTCACACAATGCAGCGACTGCCAATTCAGGCGTGTTGTTCTTGTGACTCAGATGAGCTACAACTAGATGCTGTAGACGCCCCACATCCAACTTAGCCAGAATCTGCGCCGACTGTGCGTTATTCAAGTGCCCATATCGACCGCCGACGCGCTGCTTGAGGCTATAAGGATATTCGCCATTAGCCAGTAGCTGGCTATCGTGATTGCACTCCAACATCAGCGCATCGCATCCGCTCAACACAGCCTCGATATGCGGCGTACTACAGCCCACGTCGGTCAATACACCCAGACGACGGATGCCATCGCTGAAAACATATTGCACCGGCTCGGCAGCATCATGCGGTACCGGATAAGGTTGCACGTGTACGGCATCGATGGCAAAAGCCGCATGCGCATCGATCTCGTTCAGTTTAGCGAGGTTGGCGAAGACCTTGGCTTGAGCGCGCAAGGTGCCATGTGTCAAATAGACGGGGATATCAAAACGTTTCGCGAGTTTCGCCACGCCTGAGATGTGATCGCCATGTTCATGCGTAACGACGATAGCACTCAACTGTTCAGGAGTAACGCCGAGTCGAGCCAGTCGCCGAATAGCATCGTGCAGACCAAAGCCACAATCCATCAATACTTTGGTACTGCCAACCTCTACCAACAGTCCGTTTCCTTCGCTGCCACTCCCTAGCGAGGCAAAACGCATAGACTTAAGGCTGGATATTCGAGTACAGCGCGTCCAGCAGCACTTTACTGCCCGCGTCACGCATACCATCAGATGCACTCACTGTGACACGGCTACTCAAGCCACCATCACTGATCGTGACGCGGTAAGCACCCAGTGGATCACTGCCTTCCTTGGGCATCTGGACGCGACCACCTGCTGCGATGGGCTTGAGGTAATAGAGGCCTTTGCTGCGGTCTTTGTCTGCCACAACCAGTTGCAGGCTTTCCAAAGCCAGCCCCACGCGGCGCCAGCTTTTATCGAAAGCGTCCTTAATCAGGATGCTATTCACACCGGACTCCTCTACCTGCATGGAAATATCGGTGGAACTGGTTGGGGTCGCGCTGGTTGCGCTTGCCGCCGCTTGCACCTGGGGAATCCTATAAGTATCTACCGTGGTGGGACGAACCAGATCGGGCGGTATATCCAGTGCTGGCATCTGCGTAGCACCCTTGCTGTAATCGACTGCGCGATCAGGGAACAGACCGCAACCCACCAGTACCAGCAATAGCCCACTCGCAACACCCACTTTTATGAACTTCATCCTGACTCCCAACCGATTATTTCGTGATGACGCCAGCTTGCAGCATCGCTTGTTCGACTTGCGCATGCGCCGATGGCGACAAAGGAGTGAGTGGCAGACGCAACGTATTGCGCATCCAGCCCATCCGCGCTACCGCCCACTTGACCGGTATAGGATTGGCTTCGACAAACAAATTCTTGTGCAAACCTAGCAACTTAAAGTTAATCGCACGTGCCTTTTCAACTTCGCCATTCAAGGCAGCCATACACATCTCATGCATCAATTTAGGCGCGACGTTGGCCGTCACTGAGATCGTGCCGTGCGCACCCAGCAGCATCAACGCCAGCGTGCTGGCATCGTCGCCGCTATAGATAGCAAAATCTTTGGGGGCACGCGCCAACAGATCGCTACCGCGCTCGATATTCCCGGTCGCATCTTTGATACCTACGATGTTGGGAATTTGCGCCAAACGCAACACCGTGTCGTTACTCATGTCGGCGACGGTACGACCCGGCACGTTGTAAAGAATATGCGGCATATCGACTGCTTCAGCGATCGCTTTGAAATGCTGATACAACCCCTCTTGCGTGGGACGGTTGTAATACGGCACAACCGTCAACGACGCCGCAGCACCTGACTTCTTAGAAAAAGAAGCCAGCTCTATTGCTTCTTTGGTCGAGTTCGCGCCGGTACCGGCGATGATGGGGATACGTTTGGCGGCATGCTTGACCGCTTCCGCAATCAGCAATTCATGCTCTTCCACATCGACGGTAGGCGACTCACCCGTGGTACCCACCACCACAATGGCATCTGTACCTTGTGCTATATGAAAATCAATGAGCCCACGGAACGCGGGCAGATCCAGACTGCCATCTTCCAGCATGGGGGTGACGATTGCGACTAAGCTGCCCTTGATCATGTTCTTCTACGCTTGGATCGAAAGGGCGCATTCTAACCCAACGGGCAAAGCAAATGCACAGCGACTCGCTACAACGACCCTGCACATAGCCAAGGCTTGCGCGACAAGAATGGCATGGCTGTGGAATAATGCGGCCACTCTCGAAACCGCCCGCTGTCATGCCTGCCAACACCCTAGCTTCGTTGCTTACTGGCGAAATCGCCACCATCGTCTCGATCCACGCCGAAGAAGCGCTGCATCAACGATTACTCGCACTGGGTTTCCGCACCGGCAAGCAAATAGAACTGATACGCAAAGCGAGTTTCTCCGGGCCCCTCCAGGTGCGCATAGGTACTACTGACATCATGCTGCGCAGAAGCGAAGCGCAGAAGATCAAGGTAGCCAAGCCATGAGCCACACTTACTGCGACAGCTGCACGATAAGGTTCGAAAAATGAAGCGCATCGCACTGCTAGGCATGCCCAACACTGGCAAATCCACGCTATTCAACCGCATGACCGGCGGTTCGGCACGGGTCGGAAATTGGCCCGGCATCACGGTGGAGTTGCTCAGCGGCAAAATACTGCTGGGCGGCGACATGGTGGAGATTATCGACCTGCCCGGCATCTATGATCTGCACGGTTATTCTGACGATGAGCAGGTGGTGCGCCACTTTCTGCACGACAACGTACCCGACCTCGCGCTGGTGATACTCAACGCGACCCAGATCGAACGCCAAATGAGTCTGCTGCTGCAACTCAAGCAGCTCAATATGAATGTGGTGGTGCTGCTCAATATGGCCGACGAGGCCAAGAAGTTTGGCATCACCATAGACAGCAAAAAAATGTCAGATATGTTGGAGATGCCAGTCTTCCTGCTCAGCGGAAAATACGGCAACGGCTATCAGGAAACCCTGCAGGCCGTGACCAAAGCGCTGCGCTACCCCACGCCTGGCATGGCCGAAGAACTACGCAACCAGTTGGAGCAAGACGAACACATCGCCACCGAGATGGCACGCGTGATGAAACAGGCGGTGCAGATCCCCGCCCGCCTGCCCGAGCATCTGACCGAAAAACTAGACCGTGTGATGCTGCACCCATGGCTGGGTTTGCCGATCTTCTTTGCCATCATGTATGTGCTGTTTCAGGGCATCTTCCTGTTCGGACAGCCACTGCAAAGCGGCATCGCCATCGGCTTTACTTGGTTGCGCGAAGTCGCGCTCGCTCCCGCATTAAGCGCGTTACCAGCTGCACTGCAAGGGTTGCTGCTGGACGGCATTTACAACGGCGTGGCAACGGTGGCGGCCTTCGTGCCTATCATTGTGTTGTTCTTCTTATTCATGGCGATCATCGAAGACAGCGGCTATTTATCACGCGCCGCATTTTTGATGGATGCGCTGATGGCAAGACTCGGCTTGGATGGGCGCGGCTTCGTGATGTTGCTGATGGGTTTTGGCTGCAACGTCCCCGCGCTGATGGGCACACGCGTGATGCGTTCGCGCGCCATGCGTTTGCTCACCATGCTGGTGATTCCTTTCTCACTATGTTCGGCACGTCTACAGGTGTTCGTATTCATCACTGCCGCACTGTTCTCGCCACACGCCGCACCCTTGGTGCTGTTCAGCTTGTATCTATTCAGCTTCGCCGCCGCCATCCTCACCGCACTATTGTTCAAGAATAAATTCAAAAACAACGAGCCGTTCGTGCTGGAGCTACCCCCCTACCGCTTCCCCACCGCGCGCCAAATGCTGTTGCGCGGCTGGCATGAAGTCACGCACTTTTTACGCCGCGCCACGCAGTTCATCATCGCCGGGGTAGTGCTGGTTTGGTTGCTCACGCACATTCCGTTCAGCGCCGTACCCGCCAGCGCGGACACACTATCCGGCATGTTAGGTAACTGGTTACACCCTTTATTCGCCCCCTTGGGCATCACTCCCGAACTCACCATCGCCCTTATCTTCGGCTTCGTCGCCAAAGAGATCGTCATCGGCAGCCTCGCGGTAATCTACGGGCTGTCCGGTGAAGCGCTAGGCGGCGCATTGGCGCAGCAACTCGACTGGGTACAAGCCTACAGCTTTATGCTGTTCACACTGATCTACACCCCCTGCCTCTCCACCATCGCCACGCTAAAAAGCGAAGCCAAAAACACCGCATTCACCGTCTTCTCCATTCTCTGGTCGCTGGGTCTAGCGTGGCTGGTGAGCTTCGTGTTTTATCAAAGTGCGAGGATGTGGGGATTCTAAGTTTTACCGCACCACCACCCGCGCCTTACCCTCCCGCATCCCACCTATTACCGCTGCATTGGCAAATCCCGCATCGGCAAATTTTTTCAGCACCTCATCAGCCGCTTGCGGCGCGACGGAAACCAATAACCCGCCGCTGGTTTGTGCGTCGGCTAGCACACGTTGTTGCCACGTTGCCACACCCGCTGCGCAGTCCACTTCGTGTCCGTAGCTGGCCATATTGCGCTCGATTGCGCCGGGGCCTATGCCTTGTTGTGCTAGTGCTAGAGCCTCGGACAATACAGGTACTTTAGCGAATTCAACTGCTGCGGTGAGACCTGCGCCTCGGCACATCTCCAGCAAATGTCCGAGCAAGCCAAAACCCGTCACGTCGGTGAGCGCGTGTACTTCTGGCATCACGGCTAATTCGCTACCGACTTTGTTGAGTTGCGTGGTGGTATTGATGAGTTGCGCGTAGCCCGCGTCGCTTAATAATTCTTTTTTCAGCGCGGCGGCGAGAATGCCCACGCCTAATCCTTTGCCCAAAATCAACACGTCGCCCGCGTGTGCTGCGCTGTTCTTCTTCACTTGATCGGGATGCACGATGCCCAGTGCCACCAAACCGTAGATCGGTTCGGGCGCATCGATGGAGTGACCGCCCGCAATAGGAATGCCCGCGTCGCGGCACACCGCTTCGCCGCCTTGCAAAATCGCGCGGATAGACT
>JAVHRA010000167.1:0-2247 GCA_036171395.1 Gallionella sp.
TGTCGGTTACCTTGCCATCTCCTCCACCATGGATCCGTGCACGGTGCACGAGCTGCATCGCCAACATCGCTACGACCTGATCCTGCTTGATCTGCATATGCCGGGCATGGATGGTTTTCAAGTGATGGCCGGGCTCAAGGAACTCGAACCGGACGACTACCTGCCAGTGCTGGTGATCTCCGCCCATCATGAGCACAAACTGCGCGCGCTGGGTCTGGGCGCGAAAGATTTCATCAACAAGCCATTCGATTTGTTCGAAGTCAAAGTTCGTATCCATAACATGCTGGAAGTGCGTTTGCTGTACCGCCAATTAGCGCAGAGCAACCTTGCGCTGGAATTTATGGCGCTGCATGACACCCTGACCGCGCTACCGAATCGGCAGCTACTCATGGACAGACTGACCTCTGCCATCGTCCATGCGAAACGCAATAAAGCCATGACTGCCTTGCTGTATCTGGACCTGGACGGTTTCAAGCAGATCAACGATACGCTCGGTCACGCTGCCGGCGACACACTACTCAAACTGCTTGCGGCACGTCTCACCGCTACGGTGCGTCAAGAAGACACCGTGGCGCGCCTAGGTGGCGATGAATTCGTCATCGTGCTGTCGGAAGTCAGCCATCGCGACGCGGTGGAGAAACTGGTAAGCAAAGTGCTGCTGGCTGTGTCACAGCCCTATCTCATTGCAGACCAGCCGGTGAGCGTGACCAGCAGCATCGGGGTCGGTCTCTATCCCGCGCACGGCACAGACAACGAGTCGCTGCTGAAGCAGGCCGATGCGGCCATGTATGCGGCCAAGAGCGCCGGCAAGAACAACTACCGCATCGCGGCATCAACCACTTAGCGCGACACACATGGCTCTGGGCATGATGGACGCACTGGATGCCTGCAATATACGCAACCGCTACGGCCTGAAGTTATGTATCAGCATCAACAGCAGCGCGATGCTCACCTGTTTTGTGTATAGCCGGAACGGCTAGGCGTTACCTAGAAACCCACCAAACCAGCAACTATCGCCACATTACGTTGCAGTCGTCCTTGGCAGCGGCAGTCAGCAGCTCAAGCAAAGGGCCGCCGCGCGCGGTCATACTCACCGTGCTGGCATCCTTATCCTGATGCTGCGGCGGGACTTTTTGGGCTTCGATAGCCGCGCTCAATCGACCCAGCGCGGCCGGTACATCCGCCGCCAGTATCGCGCCAGGTACCGTACTGCTGTGGCCCATCATGTTCAGCATCGCCAGCGCGGCATCGCCGAACATGATGATGTCGGCGTGCGCTTTGGTTGTGAATGTCACTAGCATGGTGTTCTCCTCGTTTCGATCAATAGTAATGGTCGGCGGCGTTCCGGCCTATGCTGAGTGCTAATCATTCGGTCTTGGCTGGCATAGCGGGACTATCCCTTGCAACAATGTACCGACGCTCATGACTGAGACTACCAAACCATTGTGCGTAATGACGGGTGAACTCTGCGCCGAGGAAAAAAATCTGCGCCGAATAGTAGACCCATAGCAGCAGCGCGATCAGCGAGCCGGCGACGCCAAAACTGGATGCCACTCCGCTGTTGCCCAAATACAACCCGATCACATACTTACCTAAGCTAAACAGCACGGCGGTGAAAACGGCACCAATCCACACATCACGCCAAGTCAGCGGCGCGTCAGGCAGAGTCTTGTAGATGATGGCGAACATACAGGCAATTACGGCAAATGAAATGAACGATGCACCGCTCGCGAATACCTGGGCAGAATTCCCCAAACTACCCGCCGACGCATGTTCCAACATCGCCAGCGCAGCACTGAACAGCAGCGAGACCAGTAACAAAAAAGCCAGCGCCAGCACCATGCCAAATGACAATAGGCGCGTTCTTAACAACACGGCAAACCCCATCTGGCGCGGTTTGGCAATACCCCACAGTTCATCCAGACTTTCTTTCAACTCGGCGAACACGCTGGTCGCGCCAAGCAGTAGCAGGACGCTCGCCAGTAATATCGCCACCAAGCCCGCAGCGGGATCGCGTGCCGCAGCCAACAAAGCTTGAATGGCTTGTGCGCCATTCGGCCCGACCATGCCTTGTACTTGCGCGACGATCTCACCTTGTGCCGCTTCGACACCAAAGAAATAGCCCGCCACCACGATGGCCAAAACCAGAATAGGCGTCATGGAAAACAAGGTGTAGAAAGCCAGTGCTGCGCCTTTGCTGTCCCCCCGGTGTTGCAACCAAGAGCGCACCGATTCGAGCAGCACCTT
>JAVHRA010000168.1:0-2231 GCA_036171395.1 Gallionella sp.
GACTCTTCAACACCTCCTTGATGGAGATGTCGATGAACTGCGAGGTGTCATACGGTACGGCCCAGCTAATGCCTTTGGGGAAATACTTGGCCATCTCGGCCATCTTGGCTTTCACATCCTTGACCGTCTCCAGCGCATTTGCGCCAGGTGACAAACGAATCGCAACGGCCGCAGTGGGTTGTCCGTCGATACGCGCACTGCGTGAATAATCCTGCGCACCGAGCTCGACGCGCGCCACGTCTTTGACGCGCAACGACGAGCCATCGGAATTGGTGCGCACGATGATGTTGCCGAACTCCTCCGCTGTAGCGAGACGGCTCTTGGTGACGATCACCGCATTCAGTTGCTGCCCTGGCAGAGCGGGCACTTGCCCTAGTTCGCCGGTAGCGAGATCGGCATTCTGCGCGCGCACCGCCCTGGAAATGTCGCCCGGCGTGAGTTTGTAGTGCTCCAGTTTTTTGCTGTCCAGCCACAAACGCATCGAGTATTCAGTACCAAACATCAGTGCTTCGCCCACCCCCTCCACGCGACGGATACCATCCAGCACATTGGCGGCAGTGAAGCTGCCCAAGGCCACGTCGTCCAGACTCTTGTCCGGCGAATACAAGGCCACGAACATCACATAGTTACGCGCCGTCTTGGCCACCGTCAGTCCCAGTCTGCGCACATCCTCGGGCAGACGCGCTTCAACGCGCTTGATGCGGTTCTGCGTCTCCACCGATGCCAAATCGAGATTGGTGCCCGCCTCGAAAGTCAGGGTGATGCTGCCGCTGCCTAATTCGGATGCCGACTCCATGTACAACAGATGCTCGATGCCGTTCATCTCCTGTTCGAGCAGCGCCACCGTGGTGTTCTCCACCACCTGCGCCGACGCGCCGGGGTAAGTAATGCTGATGGACAAAGCGGGCGGCGCAACCGAGGGATATTGCGACACCGGCAGGTTCTTCAATGCCAGCACACCACCCAGCAAAATAATAAGCGCGATGACCCAGGCAAAAATTGGTCTATCTATAAAAAATTTAGCGAACATAGTGGGCTCTATTTCTTATCGTTAGTTGCAGGTGCAACAGGCGCACCACCGACCGGGACAGGCTTGACCTCCGCACCCGGGCGCGCTTTCTGCAAGCCGTTGACGATGACTTGCTCGCCACCCTTCAGACCTGAAGCGATGATGAAGTCCGCACCGGCCATGCCGCTGGTGGTTACCGGCACCGGCATCACCTTGTTCTCCGCACCGACTACCAGCACGAACTGACCTTGCGCACTGGACTGCACGGCGCGCTGAGGCACGACCAAACTGTTCTCGGATACTGCCTGCGGAAAGCGGATATGCACAAACATGCCGGGCAATAATTCATGCTTGGGATTGGGAAACTCGGCGCGCATCGCCACCGCGCCGGTGCTCGGGTCTATTGCCATATCCTGAAAGAATATCTTGCCGCTGACCGGATAAACGCTGCCGTCCTCCAGCACCAACTCGACCTTGGCGGTATCGCTGCTCTTCAACTTGCCCGCACGGATGGCTTGCTGCATGCGCAGCAGATTGCCGCTGGGCTGGCTGAAATTGGCATAGATGGGATCGATCTGCTCTATGGTCGCCAGCGGCGTCGCATCTACCTTGCTGACATATGCCCCCTCGGTGACCATGGCGCGGCCGATATGGCCGGAGATCGCCGCCGGAACTTGCGCGTTGGTGAGGTCTTCCTCGGCCCGTATCATCGCCGCTTGCGCCTGCTTGGCACGCGCCTTGGCCAGATCGTAATCCTGCTGACTCACCGCCTTAATCTCCAGCAAAGACTTATAGCGCTCCACATTCAACAGCGCAGCGTCCAGATCGGCGCGTGCCGCATCACGCGCAGCGCGGTTGGTGCGCGCATCGATGCGATACAGCGACTCGCCCTCCTTCACATCGCTGCCCTCGCGGAACAATCGTTTCTCGATCACGCCTTCGACACGAGCACGCACCTGCGCGGTACGGTAGGCCTGCAAGCGTCCCGGCATTTCTTCAGTCAGCGTCGCCGAAGCATTGCTCACCGTGACCACCTCCACCTCAGCGGGTGGTGGCATCTTACCCGCTGCTGCGGCAGGACTCGCAGCTGGCTTCTCGCCACAAGCGGCGAGTGCGGCAAGGAGTAATAGGACGATAGATTTTTTGTTGGCTGTCATGATGAGATTCCTGTGAAGTCCGCACGCGTCCCGTGCACGGTGGATATTGAATACTGTATAGCCTG
>JAVHRA010000169.1:0-2222 GCA_036171395.1 Gallionella sp.
AAATTCCATAAAGACCATGCTGAGTAGTCGCGCCAAGCAGTGGCGCGGTTATGCCATCAACGTGCTGTTGTTCGTTGTGCTGGTAGTGGGCATACGCACTTGGCAGCAGCGCGACATGGTTAGCGGTGTGGCGCCGACGCTGCGAGGTGTGCTGTTGAATGGCACGCCGTATAGTCTGCCCGCACAACCCTCTCGTCCCGTGCTGGTACATTTCTGGGCCACTTGGTGTCCCATTTGCCGTGCCGAACAAGGCGGCATAGCTGCCATCGCGCATGACCGTAGCGACACCATCACCATCGCCATGCAAAGTGGCAGTGATGCGCAAGTGACCAGCTATATGCGTGAACAGGGCATTGCGTTGCCAGTGCTCAACGATAGCGACGGAAAAATTTCCAAGGCATGGGGTGTTCATGCGGTACCAGCCAGTTTCATCATCGATAAGGATGGGCAGATACGTCATGTCGAGGTGGGTTACACTACAGGCTGGGGCTTGCGTTTGAGTCTGTGGCTAGCAGGGCTGTAACGCTCAGTCTTCCTTCGCGCCTTGATCTACCCAGCGTTTAAGCACACTGATGTTGTGTTTGGAGAGGCCGCCAGCCATGCCATAAGGCATGCGGATAGAAGGATGGACGCGGCCTTCTATAACTTGGATGAAGATGCTGGTAAAACTGTCGCCGGGTTTGATGACCGCGCCGAACTTAGTGCCCTTCATCAGGCTTTGATAGCTGCTCATGTCCAGCCCGCTTTTCTCTAGTCCTTGCCCGCCCGGTTCGTGGCAGTTCAGGCAGTAGTCATGCAAGATGGGACGTACCTCTTTTTGGTAGCTGACTGCGGTTTCGGCACGGGCACTCACCGAGAGCGACAATACGAGCAATATGAGTAATTTCTTGAGTGCCATGGCACACCTCCTGTCGTCTTAATCCAATCGTGACCAGATCTGTTTCTTCACCAGATACAGCAAGAAGGTGAGCAGTAACAGATAGCCGATCACGTAATAGCCCAGCTTGAGACGCACGCTCTGCTGTGGGTCTGCGGCCCAGTTCAGGAACGCAACGATGTCGCGCGCTTGTGCCTTGATAATGTCCAGTTGGAGCGGGTCGCTGGTGCTACTCACCCCTAGCGGGTCGGGCATCTTGGTCTCGGCATAAATATGGTTGCTAGCTACTCCCGCAGCATTCATGTAGTAGCCGAGCAGATAGGAATAGACATAGTCGGGGCCACCATCGCGCGCCTTGGTCATCAAGCTCAGGTCGGGCGGTGCCGTGCCGAAAGCTTGCAGCGCATCACTCTCCGACATCTGTGCCAGTAACGGTGAATCTATCCCTAATTCACCGCGCCAACCATCCACCTTTTGTTTGCTGATACCCAGCTTCATCAGGTCGCGATATTTGATGTATTTCAGGCTATGGCAACTGTGGCAGTTGTTCATCAGAGTATCTGCGCCGCGTTCCATAGTTGGTAAGTCAGTCTGCACGGCCATCTTGGTCAAGGCTACCTCGTGCGCATGCGACAGCGGTACAACACATAGCAACAGTGCGATCAGCAGCTTGCTCATGAACGTGCTCCCTTACGCTGCGCGTGGCTTTGATTATGCCGTTCGATGGCGGCGGCTTCACCCGCCATCAGTGCGATGACCGCAGGCGGTAAGCCGCGCTTGATTAGCCAACGCTCTTCCATACGCGAGACGAACGGGATGATGAAGAAAGAGCCGAAGTAGCACAGCGTCGCCACTTGTCCGAGCAACAGCGTGCTGTCGGTGGGTGGGGTGTAGCCCACATAGCCCAGCACCAGCATGTCGAGGATGAAGAGGAAGAACTGGATGCGGTAGAAAGGGCGGTAGTGCGCGCCGCCGGGAATGCGCGAGCGGTCCAGGAAGGGCATGAAGGCGAACATCATCACCGACAGTCCCATCGCTAGTACGCCGCCGACCAGATCAGGCACCGAGCGCAGAATGGCGTAGAAGGGCAGGAAATACCATTCCGGCACGATGTGCTTGGGTGTCTGCATGGGATTGGCCGGAATGTTGTTAGCCGGCTCGATGAGGCTGTCAGGCAGGAAAAACACGAAGATGCAATAGATGATGAGAAACCAGCCTAGGCCGTACATATCCTTGGCGGTGAAATAAGGATGGAAGGGGATGTTGTCCTTGGCCGCGAGGTCTATGCCGCTGGGGTTGCTGCTCTTCACCGTGTGCAAAGCTACCAGATGGATGACCACGGCAG
>JAVHRA010000170.1:0-2221 GCA_036171395.1 Gallionella sp.
GGCAGCGGCTCGCTCAAGCTATTGGGCGAAGGCACACTGAAGAACTGGGCGATGCACAGGGAGAATGTCTCGCCCCGCTACACCACCGAGTGGCAAGAGCTGGCTATCGTCTCCGCCTGATAGCTTGCGTGTGGATAACCCCCAGCCCTTAGACCTAGATATATACAAAGACACATATCTTAGCGTGGTAGCGTCGAAATCCCCTCCTTTATCCGCCCTATTCAACACTACGGTTCTAACGGACACGAATATCCTGACAAGGTGAGGCTTGCTATCACCCGGTTCCAGCGCAAACTGGTTTTACCCAATTCGAATCGATCAGGATGAAAAACCTCTTTAATCGTTTTTTTCATGTCGTAGGCCCATTCGCCGCCGCTATTGCGCTGATCGGGATCTCGGTCTCCTTAGTCGCGGTCATCGTTCTGACCGGACTCAACACGCAATGGGTAACTTTTCTTGCAGGGATATTGGTCGCGGCCATCCTTGCCGAAGCAACACGGGTGTCTCATGCCGAATGGAATCTGCTACGCCGTACCGCACAGTTGAAGCAGGCCAAAGATAAGCTGGATGAAGAGTCGCGCCGTCGCAAGTCAGCAGAATCTCGTCTCGCAGCGACCCAATTGCGTCTCAATCTGCTCGATGAGGTGCTCCCTCTCATGGTGGCCTATGTCGATGTTGAGGGAATATGCCGCTATCACAACCATGCTTTCATGGATTGGCTGCGCAAAGCGCCTACACAAATCAATGAACACAGCATGCGTGAAGTAATGGGCGCGAAGATTTATCAAGAGATCGCAACTGAAACACACCAAGCACTGGATGGACACTATGTACGCTACGAGCAGAACCACACTCGTGCTGACGGCGCAGTCTATAGACTGGCAGTCGAACATATCCCGCAGTTCTCCGAGGATGGCAAGGTATCAGGCTTCTTTATGGTGATGAACGACATCACCTCGCTGGAAGATGTGCAATCCGGCAAACCCATTAGTAGCACGACAAGCCTCACAAATACGCGCGAGACAACCACGAGTAGCCAAGCCTTGTTCATCGATACTTTTTCCGAGCAAGTAAACGGCGACAAAGATGCCAAACTCATCATGGGCGCAATAGAACGCGGTGAGTTCCGCCTCTATTGTCAGCTCATCTCGCCTTTAAGCACAGGCAGTGCCGTGCATTACGAAATTTTGGTCAGACTAGCCGAAGAGGAAGACAGCCTGATGCCTCCCGGTGCGTTCTTTCCACTGGCCGAGAAGTACGGCTTGATGCCGCATCTAGACCGTTGGGTGGTACAGCATGTCATTGCATGGGCAGCACATCATCAACATGGCATCGACAATAATCAAACGATGTACTTCATCAATGTCTCGCGTGCCACCATGGGCGACCCCAGTTTTGTCGATTACTTTGAGGCGACTTTGCACGAATATGGCGTGCCTCCCACCACCTTATGTTTTGAGATTCCCGGATTGGAATTAGCTTTGCGCTCCGCCATCGTGTCGGATTTTGTGCGTCGTATCCGCGCAAGCGGCTGCCGCATCGCCATCAGCGGTTTCGGACGCGACCGCATTTTGTTTGATTTGTTGCGCGGCTTCCAAGTAGATTTCCTCAAGATAGACGGCAGCATCATCTTCAACATCCTGCGCGATCCCGTCGATTTGGCCAAGTTGACCGCCATACATAGCGTCGCCCAAAAACTCGGTATTATCAGCATCGCAGAATTGGTCGAGAACGAAGCCACCATTACCAAGTTACGCGAAGTGGGTATCGATTTCGCGCAAGGTTTTGGCATCTCCCGCCCGAGGCCATTGGCGGAGTGAACTGTATCGCAAACAGAGCGACAAGCTCTCCCCGTTGCTAACAAGCTGAGTCATAATCTATCTCAAAATATCACCAGCCAAAAAGTTTGCTATGCGCGCTGCAACACCAATCTATATTCCGCCTCCGCATCTAGCCGAACGCCATCAGGCATCCGGCCTGAATAGCAAATTCAAATCCGCCGCGAGTTACTCAGATTATCTGCATGACACTGAAAAAATGCTGCAACAGGCGCACCAGCGCTTAAACACTAGCGATCCCGCGACTGTGGTGGCGGGTAACATGCCCTTCCGCCTTTATCCAACTAACAGCGACGGCCAAACCCATACTTATCGGCGCGGCATCTTGCTCACCCACGGCCTGACCGACTCGCCTTATTTCATGCGTGACTTAGGCGCATATT
>JAVHRA010000171.1:0-2192 GCA_036171395.1 Gallionella sp.
CAAATTGCCTTGCGTTGGGCGCAGTTAGAACCGCACAAGATTCAGCGTTTAGTGCTGGTCTCCAGCACCCCCTGTTTTGTGCAACAGGAAGATTGGCGGTGCGCAATGGCAACGGAGACGCTGGCGGGATTCGCCGCTGCATTAGGTGAAAACTACGCGCAAACCTTGCGTCGCTTTCTTGCTTTACAGGTGCGCGGCAGTGATAACGAGCGCGAGTTGTTGGCAAGCTTGCGTGCCGCACTGTTCAGTCGCGGCGAGCCTGAGTTGGCGGCATTGCAAGCAGGTCTAGACATCCTGCGCGACAGCGATCAGCGTGCTGCATTGGCGCACCTCGCCCAGCCCACACTGGTGATCGCGGGTGAGCGTGATACCCTCACGCCGCTGGCAGCTTCTGAGTATCTGGCGAGTGCGATGCCGAACGCACGATTAGCCAGCATCAAAGGGGCTGCACACGCGCCCTTCATGTCCCACCCCGAACAATTTATAGAACAGTTGAAGAATTTCTTGCATGAATGAATTTGAGATAGATAAGAAGCAGGTCCGTCGCGCTTTTAGTCGCGCAGCCACGGCATATGACGCGACCGCCGTGCTACAGCGTGAGGTATGCAGTCGCATGCTGGAGCGTCTGGAATATATCAAGCTGCAACCTCAGCGCGTGCTAGACGTGGGCAGTGGCACTGGTTGGGGTACGCGCCAGTTGATGACGAAATATCCATCTGCGCAAATGATCTCTTTGGACATCGCTATCGGCATGCTGCATACCGCACGCGGTCAGACCGGTTGGTGGCAGAAACTGTTCAGTAGCCAAAAGGCCGCGATGTTGTGTGCCGATGTGGAGGCATTGCCTATCGCATCAAACAGCTTGGATATGGTGTGGTCGAATCTGGCGGTGCAATGGTGCAACGATCTGCCCACCACCATCGTCGATCTGCATCGTGTGCTCAAAGTTGAAGGCCTGCTGATGTTCAGCACCTTTGGCCCTGACACACTCAAAGAGCTACGTCAGGCATTTCACGGCGTGGATGCACACAATCATCTGAATCGTTTTGCCGATATGCACGACATCGGCGATATGTTGTCGCACGGCGGTTTTGCCGAGCCAGTGATGGATATGGAATATCTCACCCTGACGTATGACGATGTTCGCTCGGTATTGCACGATCTCAAAGCGATAGGGGCGAATAACGCCACGGCTGGACGGGGTCAAGGTCTGATGGGTAAGAACGCGTGGAAATCACTAGTGGAGAATTACGAAGCCTTGCGCCACGACGGCAAACTGCCCGCCACCTATGAGGTCATCTATGGCCACGCATGGAAGCCGCAACCCAAAAAGCTCGCCGATGGGCGCGCCATCATCAAGACGGACTTCAAGAAGACGCGATGAGTCTGTTCGTTACCGGCACCGATACTAATATAGGCAAGACCCTGATTAGCGCCGCGCTGCTGCATGCTTACGCGCTGCAGGGTAAGCGCGTGGTCGGGATGAAGCCGGTGGCGGCAGGTTGCGAATCAGATGGCAGTTATAGCGATGTGAGGGCCTTGCAGGCGGCTAGTAACGTACGGGTCGAAGATGCGCTGATGAATCCCTATCGCTACCCGACCGCTGCAGCACCTCACTTAGCTGCACGTGTACAGGGCGAGACTATAGAACTACCCCGTATCTTGCATTTCTACGCAGAGCTTTCGACGCAGGCCGATGTGGTGGTGGTGGAAGGTGCGGGTGGTTTTATCTTGCCACTCAATGAGCAGCAAGATGGTGGTGATCTGGCTGTCGCACTGAACTTGCCTGTGGTCTTGGTTGTGGGGCTGCGTCTAGGGTGTTTGAACCACGCTTTGCTGACTGTGCAGGCCATACACGCACGCGGACTAAAGTTGGCCGGCTGGGTGGCGAACTGCGTGGATGAGCAGATGGCGTTGCGCGATGAGAATATCGCCACCTTGCAAAAACGTATCTCAGCACCGCTGTTGGGCGTGGTGCCCTACCAGCTGCAACCGGACGCGCGTTATGTCGCCGCCAGTCTGGATATGGCATCATTAGTGCCGCGTTAAATTCGTATCCGTACTTTTTGATTATCTAATGACAGATTTCAGCATCTACGCCGTATTCTTCGTCGGCCTATTGGGCGGCGTGCATTGCTTGGGGATGTGCGGCAGTCTGGTCGGCATCCTCACCACGCAACTGCCCAAAGCGG
>JAVHRA010000172.1:0-2182 GCA_036171395.1 Gallionella sp.
CGTAAATGGACCTTCGAGCATAGCGGTGCGGCGACCGGTGCTGCGCTGCGCTACGTGCTGGCGCATACCTTCGGCTACTTGCTCAACCTCACCATCCTCTATGTTTTCGTCGACCGTTATGGCTATCCCCATCAATGGGTGCAAGCCGCAGCGATCATCGTGGTGGCGGGATGTCTATTCGTGATATTTAAGTTTTTGGTGTTTAACGATTGCAAATCGCCTAGCGATAAATAAAGAATTTACGAAATACAATGGCAGTCAGATTAAGATTTAATTTGATTGTCGCAATATCAGGTAGCTTGAAATCTAATTGTTATAAATCAGGTGGTAGAGAGCAGCAAATATTTACACGAAGCAGGCCATTAATTTCTTTATTTTAGTTGTTCAAATTTTGTTACTTCTTGAAGATGCACCAATTTTTTTGTTAGTCGATCAATATCTTGATCAAGGTTAAGTGCCCTTGATCCATCTGGAAATCCAAGTGCAAAAAGACGAATGGCAAACATTCCTGTCTCGACTGTGAACTTCATTGTGCCGATGGAAAATTGATTTAATGGATGAAGAAAAAGTACATTAATATGAGCCTTATCCTTGTCTTCGTAGAGTTCCATATTTGAATAAAGCGCATCTTTATTAGGATGCGCTCCAAAATCAATAGCAACCTGATGCAGATATTTTGCCCATTCAGCCAACCCCTCATCAAATGTTTTAAGCTTTCCAGCTAATGAAGAAAATCTAAACTTCTTGCCCCACTCTTTTCGAGCTTCATTTTCAGCTGGCTTACTATTCCAAAGTTGAGCATCTTCTAAGTTGGTTGATAGGTACCAACCATAGAGAGCTGATTCAACAGTAGCACGCCCCGTAGGATATACCGGCAAGCAATGCCCTGCCGACGCAGAACGGGCCGAAGCGAGGTATTGATTATTCGCGGTTAAAAATAACAATAGCGCGGAAGGCTCATTAGTTTTTGGTACTTGTTCAATAGCGTACAAGGTGCACTTTTTGAGAGCTGTTGCAACGTCAAGAAGTGCTTCTTGCCATTGCGGAGCATTAGCAAAAGTTGCTAATTCATTTTTATAGGCTATGGATTGGAATTCTGAAAGGTGATCTTCGCCCCACCTTTCTGGTTGAATAATTGTATTCGTTGTCATAATTGGTGAGCCGTAGTTTGGTAACTTTATATTTTGTAAGAAAGGCTAAGCTCGGGGGCTCATATTTGGCGCGCAGTTGAAATCAGCTCAAGTATCTTGCTGCTCCAAACATTAGTTACTCAGCAGGTCATGCCAATCAGCAATAACTAACGAATCCTAATTCCGCTTACGTGCCACCAAAAACCTCGACCCACCCGCTGGGAAGCGCACACCGATACGGGTCAGCATCATCTCTACACTCATCACTGCCTTAAGCGTTAGGTTCATCAGCTTGCCTATGCGTAGCTCGGCCATCGCGTCGTGCTCGGTGTTGCTGTCACGGTTGGCCATGCTGCGGGACAACCACATCAGCGGTAGCAGCAGTGACACGAAGGAGCCGCTGTCTAGTATCTCGAAACCTGCAGCCCCCACTTTGCCTTCCAGTTCTGCGGCGGTGTAGCGGCGCACATGGCAGGCCTTCTCGTCTTGTTTACTCCACAGCGCGGGATGTTGCGGCACGGTCAACAGCATGATGCCGCTGGGTTTGAGGGCTTTGTTGATCTGCTTCAATACTGCTTCGTCTTCTTCTATATGTTCCACTACATCGAAGGCACCTAGCGCGTCGAACTGCGCTTCGAAAGGGATGTTGCGTGCGTCCATCTGGATGAACTTCGCGCTCGGCACGCGGCGGGCGGCATGGGCGAGTCCGGTGCTGAATATCTCCGCGCCCATCAATGCGGCGGCTGGATATTCGCTGGCGATGTTGGAGAGCACGAAGCCGGTGCCGCAGCCTATCTCCATAAAGGAAGTCAGCGCGGGGGCGTGGCGGCGCAGCAACATCAGGATCAGGCGGTTGCGCGATTGGAACCAGAAGTTGCCCTTTTCCAAGCCAGCCAGTTGCGCGAAATATTCGGGGTTGAAACCGTCACCGGCATTGGCGAACGCTATCGCTAGCGCGGGGTAGCCATCGGCGAGTGGCGGCGTTGCGCCGCAGCTGGGGCAGACCCATTCTGGGCTGTCGTAACGGGCATCACATTGCGGGCAGATCTTCA
>JAVHRA010000173.1:0-10653 GCA_036171395.1 Gallionella sp.
CACTACAGTCCACAAACCTAAATCTTCCAAGGTTTCTTTTGCAGCCAAACCGTAAGGTGCAAGCTTGGGATCGGCATAGGCGATCTTGTTGAATTGGCCTTTGCGCAACACATAACCCTTGTCATCCACAAAACCGGGCTGCGCGCTCCACAACACCAGCTTGCCCAGCGCATAAACGAAACGCGAACCTTCGACCGCCAGCCCTTCTTTCTCCAGCAGTTTTGGGTTCCTCTCATCCGCCGCGAGGAACACATCGAACGGTGCGCCTTCTTTGATCTGCGAGGTGAACTTACCGCTCGAACCGAAAGACAACTTCACCGTGTGCCCTGTCTCTTTCTGAAACAACTCGGCGATCTGCTTCACTGGCACGGTGAAGTTGGCCGCCACTGCGGCAGTCACTTCACCCGCATTCGCGGCGGAAACGAATAGCGCAAACCACAATGTGGCCAACACATGCAAACCATTTAAATAATACGACTGCAATTTTTACTCTCCTTTAAATTTGGCGTGCGCAGGACGAAACGTTTTGCATTGCGCTTCATCCGATTGCAGATATGCGCCCTCTATAAGGTCGATGCAATAAGGAATGGCGGGAAACACGGCAGTTAAGCAGTCATCGATCGCCGAGGGTTTACCCGGTAGATTAACGATGAGGCATTTACCACGGATACCAGCAGTCTGACGAGACAAGATTGCAGTAGGCACGACTTTGAGCGATGCTGATCGCATCAACTCACCAAATCCAGGCATCATCTTTTCACACACGGCCTCAGTTGCTTCTGGGGTGACATCGCGTAATGACGGTCCAGTGCCACCTGTCGTGACAATCAAACTGCAAGCTTGCAGACCACTCAATTCACATAAAGTCGCCTCGATGAGCGACTGCTCATCCGGGATGACTCTAGTCACAGCATCCCAAGGTGAGGTCAGCACACGGCTGAACCAGGTATGGATAGCGGGGCCGCCTTTGTCTTCATATTCCCCACGACTTGCCCGATCGGAAATAGTCACGATACCAATGCGTGCAGGATTCATATGCCCTCCGCTATGCCACTGTGCTGTTGATAGGCAGCCCCCTCCAGCAGTTGCACTGTGACTGATGCGCCTGCATGCAGTCCATCACATTCATTCGGTATGAGTAACAAGCCCTCAGCACGCGCCATCGATAGCAGTACACCACTACCCTGAGCACCGGTAGGCGTAGCCTGATACCCCTGCTCATCTGCGTCCAAGGTCACCCTGATCAACTCAGTTCGACCAGCTCTATGCTTCATGGGCTTGCTGATTCGTGCAGTGATGGTCCGTCTAAAGAGACGCGTATGTCCCATCATGTCGCGTAGTGCAGGCAAGACGAATTGTTCGAAGCACACCATGCTGGATACAGGATTGCCCGGCAAACAGAACACCCGCGTGGTCGGTGTGGTACCAAATGCCAGCGGATGACCGGGTCTTATCGCGACTCGCCAAAAGTGCATCTGTATTCCTAATGCTTCGATAGTGGGCCTTACAAAGTCATAAACGCCCACTGATGTCCCCCCCGAGATCAGCAGTACATCGTAAGCCAACCCGCGCATCAAATAACGTGACAGTTCGATAGGGTCATCTTGGGCGATACCCAACAAGACCGGCTCTATACCCAAGGCTTGCACTTGTGCCATCAAGGTGTAGCTATTTGCATCGGGTATCTTGTCCGAATCGAAGGGGGCATATAGTCCTTCCAGTTCATCACCACTTGAAAGTATCGCGACTCTTGGACGAGTGCGTACCTTGACTTCGGTGCGTTTCACCATCGCCAAGATGCCCAATACGCCAGGTGTAATTTCGGTTCCGCAACCGAGTACCAATTCACCGTTACGAAGATTCTCTCCGCGTGAACGTATATCTGTGCCGTACAGTGCCGAACACAATATTTGTACGCATTCATTGCCAACTGGCTGAGTATCTTCGACACGAATCACGGTATCCGCCCCCTGCGGGATAGGCGCACCGGTCATGATGCGGGCACATTGTCCAGGCAAAACAGCCATCATAGGCATCGCACCTGCCTTGATATCTTCCACTACGGTCAACTCACTAGGCGTGCAGGAAAGATCGGCCGCTCTCACCGCATAACCATCCATCGCTGAAACATCATAGGGGGGATGATCGCGATTGGAATACACCTCTTCGGCTAACACACGTCGCAACGCATGCTCCAATGGGATCGTCTCCACACCCAACTGTAAAGTGTGTTGCAAGATGCATTGCTGTGCTGCGGTCAATGAAAGATATTCCATGCGCTATCCGATTTTTATTTGGGCCTGCGCCCAATCTTGAGGGGTATCCAGATCGATAAAACTACGCAGCGCCGCTTCTGAACTAAGCATGCGTGTCTCATCGACATAACTGACATTTAGATTTCTGATTGCGCCGGACAGACTCTTGTCACCCAATGCCAATGTCGCGCGCATCACGGCGATGGCGCTCACCGAATAGAAAGCCGCCATCGGTTGCAAATGTCCATCCACTACTGGTACGACGGCTTGATATTGTGCACGCTGTTCCGAGAGTTGCAGTACCAACTCCGGGGAGATAAACGGCATATCACAAGCCACGACAAATGCCCAAGGTGTAGTGATACGGCCCAGCGTCGTGACCAGTCCGGTCAATGGACCGCCGTTTTCATGCATATCGCAAACTTGTGGCAGATCGATCTCTTGACGATGTGCTCTCACACTCAATATGGTCGCCGGAAACAGCCCCTGCATGATGGTAATCACAGACTGGATCAACGTATGCTCGGAAAATGGCATCATCGCCTTATCGCGCCCCATTCGCCTTGAATCACCACCCGCCAAGATGATGGCTGTGCAATCTTCTATCATGCCGGCCGACCTACATGCTGGTGCATCTCAAAGATGAAGTCAGCTACGCCCTGGCTATCGTCTAAACCATAGCGCTTGATCGACGCCAGCACAGTATCTACATCCGTTACTAACGCAATGAACCCATGCTCATGCAAGCAACGAGGAACGGAATCGCAGGCACTGTGTAGCACTTCAATCTTGCGGCATGCTGCTTGCGAATATCCTTCAACCAAGACTACATCCATATCCGAATAATACCGTTCGGCCAGTTCACAAGGGCCATATTCAGGCTGACAGTCAGTGACGAGTTTCAGCCCAACCGGTGTAACTAACATGCTGGCCGAGGCACCTGCATACTTGTGCCTGTAACTATCAGTACCGGCCACGTCGAGGGCGGGGGCATGATGGCTATGCTTGATGGTTGCGACACGCAGGCCTTTAGCACACAGTAGCGGCAGTAATCGCTCGATGAGCGTGGTCTTGCCGGCCCCAGAATGCCCGACGATAGCGATGACAGTTGGGTTCATGGATGCGGTGTGACCCATACTTCACCCAGCGGGGTTTTCTCCCTTTTCCAGATCGGCACACGCACTTTCAACTCATCTATCATCCAATGACAAGCTTCCAGCGCGGCGACCCTATGCTTGGCACCTGTTGCAATCAGCACGATTTGTTCACCTGCTGGAACGACGCCGACACGATGGACGATACGTGCATCTAGCAGTTCGAATCGAGCGATAGCCTCCATACGCAGTTGCTGCATCACGCTCGCAGCCATCTTGCCGTAGGCATCGAAACTGATCTCGCTAACCGCCCTACCCTCGGAGAAATCTCTGGCACAACCGATAAAGGTCGCGATGCCCCCCATGCACATCGAACTGCTACGCAGCGCTCGTAGCTCCTGATCCACAGAGAAATCTTCCTGTTGTATGCGTACCTTTTCCATGCGCTCAACCACCCGAAAACTTTGCCATGAAGGCGATCTCATCTCGATCCGACAGGCGCTGTTGCAAATCGCTGGTTTGGATCTGATTCACGGCGATAAAGCAGATGACTTCAAATGCTTGCGGAAATCGAGTCCGCAATTGATCGACCACATCTCCCAAACACCAGCCTTGCTGATACTCAAGTTGCAACTCACTGCTATCCACATGTGCCGTCACTGGGCCGAAAAAGAGAATATCGATCATGCGCTGACCTCTTGGCTTCTTAACCAATGTCCACTCTTTCCGCCTTGCTTCTCTTCCAATTGGATATATTCGATACGCATGCCTTTATCGATCGCCTTGCACATGTCGTATACCGTCAACAGCGCCGTGCTGACCGCGCATAGCGCTTCCATCTCGATTCCTGTCTGGCCTACACAACGCACGGTCGCACGCACCGACAGACCAACATAACCTGCACTATCCGCAACCTCGTCAGCGGAGAAGGAGATATCTACTCCGGTCAAAGGTAGGCTATGACACATAGGGATCAGGTCGGATGTGTGTTTCGCGGCCATCACTGCAGCGACATCCGCCACCGTCAGTACATCACCTTTGGCGATGCTGCCTGCTTGGATCCGCGACAAGGTTTCGGGCAGCATCCGCAATAAGCCACTCGCGATGGCGACTCGTTTGCTGGTAGATTTTTCGGAGACATCCACCATGCGTGCCCGCCCTTCCGTTGAAAAATGGGTCAACTCTTGCATGCTTCTAACCTCCTATCGCAATCATGGAGCGCTGATGTCCGCTGACCTCGAAACGGTATTCACCGATTTCTTTCTTGGTCGCTACAGCATTACGTATCAATCCGATGATGTCGTGATCGCTGCCGCCCGAGCGCAATGCACTACGCATATCCACTTCGTTATCGGCAGGCAAGCATGGACGCAGCTTGCCATCTGACATCAAGCGTAGCCGGTCGCATCCCTCACAGAAACGATTCGACATAGGTTCGATGAACCCCACTCTGCCCACATGATCGCGCAAGGGCAGATAGCGCGCTGCCGAAGAGCCTTGTCTTTCCCAAGCACTACTATCGACACGCTCAAGTATGTCCTGCTGCTGTAACAGTTCCGACACGGGGTAGTAATGTTTTTCCCAATCCATCCCGTCACGCATCGGCATCAGTTCGATGAAACGTAATTCCAGTTGCTCACGGACGCTGAAGTCGATCAAACGACCGATCTCTTGATCATTGATACCACGCAGCAGCACGGTATTAAGCCTTATCGGCGTGAGGCCCGCATCTTGCGCAGCATGGATGCCACGCATGACATCGTCGAGCACACCACCGGTGAGTTGCGCGAACTTCTGCGCATCCAAGGTATCCAGACTGATGTTGACGCGATGCAAGCCCGCTTCACGCAAGGGGCGTGCATACTCATCGAGCAAGGTGGCGTTGGTACTCATCGCCAAATCGCGTATCCCAGGCACTGCAGCGATACGTGATACCAGTTCAACGATACCTTTACGTACCAAGGGTTCGCCACCGGTCAGACGAATCTTCTCGACTCCCAACTCCGCTGCGATACGAACGATGCGTTCAATTTCTTCAAAAGTGAGTATGTTCTGGCGTGGCGCAGCGACAGATGCATCAGCAGAGGGACGGCAATAATCACAACGCAGATTGCATCTATCTACAACCGAGATACGCAGATAACCTATCTTGCGTCCAAAATGATCGGCTACGGGTGGTGAAGCAGCATGACGCTTGAAGTTGAGCGGGTAGACGTTCATCGCGATTGCTCCAATAAACGTCGTATCTCAGGCACGCAGGAACCACATCCTGTACCGGCCTTCAGACATTGTCCGATCGCTTCGACACTGTTCAGGCTCTGTGCTTTGATCGCATTTTGGATGGTCTTCTCACCCACACCATAACAAGCACACACATTGCGCCCCGTGTCTGCGGCCGTGCCTTTGGGCGGACGCGCGGACAGCAGACCTGCCAAATCAGCCGAATCGAGTTGCTCCTGTGAGAACAAGCTACTCAACCATTCACGCTCGGGCAGACGCTGATCCGGCGCAAGGAAAAAAGCAGCTTCCAAGCGCCCCTCACGCAGTAAAGCGGCGCGGTAACGCCCCATTGCGGCATCGCGATATTCAATCCAATCCCCTGCGGATTCGATTACCTCTCGCACCCAATCACGCCATGCCGCAGGCAATACATCACCCGCAATCTCATGACGCCAATATCCTGCCCCCTGTGTACACGCACAGTAGCTCGTGTCACTCATCGTCAGGCGCGTTCGGCTCAACACAAAGCCCTGCCAAGCAGGCTGATATGACTCGACCCTTACTGGCGTATGTTTGGACTCAGGCTGACCTGAGATAGGATCGGTGATAGGTGCGACCAGCGCATCCACGCGCGCTGATTTTGCGTAGATGTCGTTCCAGTGCATCGGTACAAACACCGAACCAGGCCGCTGGTCATCGCTAACCTGGATGCGGGCCAACATACTGCCGTGCCGACTGGCTAAGCGCGCCAAGCCACCATCTTGCAAACTAAAGCGCTGCGCATCGGTCGCCTGTACCTGTACATATGGTTCAAACACGTGAGCATTCAGACGCGGCACTTTGGCCGTGCGGGTCATGGTGTGCCATTGATCGCGGATACGCCCGGTGTTGAGCACCAAGGGGAACGCTGAGTCTACTTCCACGGCTGGCAATCTTGGCGCGATGGCGACCATACGTGCCTTACCACTCGGGGTATAAAACTTGCCATCGGTGAACAGTCGTACCGTCCCCTGAGTAGCAGAGGCATTCACTGGCCATTGCAACGGCTCCAAGGCGTCGTACTCTGCATCGCTAAGTTCGGCTAATGCGCTGATATCGAATGCACGACTGCCGTTATTCTTGAAACCTGACAACCGAGCATGCTCACGGAATATCTGCGCCGAGTTGCTATAAGGAAACGCAGCGGAAAATCCCATACGCTGCGCCATCTGGGTGATGATCCACCAGTCTGGCATTGCCTCACCAGCAGGTGGCAACAAGCTGCGCTGCCGCGAGATGCGTCGCTCTGAATTGGTCACCGTGCCGTCTTTCTCTCCCCACCCTTGGGCGGGCAACAATATATTGGCACACGCTGTCGTATCAGTATGTTGAACACAGTCAGACACCACCACCAACTCACAGCCCAGCAAGGCTGCCCTGACCTTATCCGCATCGGGCAAACTGACTACCGGATTCGTCCCCATAATCCATACGGCTTTGATTTTCTTCTCCGCAATCGCCTGGAACATCTCCACCGCTTTGAGACCTTGGGCTTGGGCGATATTGGGCGCGTTCCAAAAACGCTGCACCAAGGCGATGCTGGCGGGATCGGAAAAATCCATGTGTGCTGCCAATTGATTGGCCAAGCCGCCGACCTCACGCCCGCCCATCGCATTGGGTTGTCCGGTTACCGAGAACGGCCCCATACCGGGTTTACCGATACGGCCAGTCCCCAGATGCACATTGATGATGGCGTTCGCTTTATCCACGCCACTGGAAGATTGGTTGATACCCTGCGAAAAAATCGTCACGGTACGAGCGGTGTGAGCGAACATACGGAAAAATTCACTGATTTGAGATTCCGGCACGCCGCACACTTGAGAGACTTGTGGGATAGAACCGACCGTGCGTGCAGCTTCGAATGCCGCAGAATAACCTTCCACATGCGCTTCGACATAAGCAAGGTCTAGCGCGTCTTCGCGGCGCAAGTAGTGGAGCAAGCCATTAAACAGATAGGCATCCGCTCCGGGCTCCACAGCCAGATGCAGATCGGCAATATCACACGTCGCAGTGCGGCGCGGATCGACCACTACCACTTGCATTTCGGGGCGCGCTTTTTTTGCGGCTGCCAGTCGTTGATACAACACCGGATGCGCCCATGCATAGTTGGAACCGACGATGACAACCAGATCAGCCAGCTCGATATCGTCATAGCAGACCGGCACTGCATCCGCACCGAAAGCGCGTTTATGTGCGGCCACGGCAGTCGACATACAGAGACGAGAATTAGTATCGATGTTGGCACTACCGATGAAACCTTTCATCAGCTTATTGGCGACGTAGTAATCCTCCGTCAATATCTGTCCCGAAACATAGAATGCCACTGCATCTGGACCATGCTCGGCTATGACCTTTTTGAACCCATCAGCCACCTGGCTCAACGCATCATCCCAGCTGACACGTTGACCATCGACCATGGGATACAGCAAGCGTCCGACGTGATCCAAGGTGTCCGCCAAAGCCGCACCTTTTGAACACAGGCGGCCAAAATTCGCAGGGTGTGCTTTGTCACCGGTCAGATTAAGTGCAGCACCCGCCGTCACGTCTACACCACATCCCACCCCGCAATAAGGACAGGTGCTGCGTATCTGCTGTTGTGAGTTTATGAGTTGCATGCCTCAACCTTGAGGTCTATGAAGACGCGGCCGCTTTCGACTTTAATAGCGTGCTTATGTGCGCAGCCTATATCGGGTGCAATTGCAGAACCCGTTTCAAGATCGATCTGCCAGTTATGCAAAGGACAGGTGATGCGTTTGCCATGCACGATACCTTGCGATAGAGGTCCGCCTTTGTGCGGGCAGCGATCATTCAAGGCGAACACCTGATCATCGACACTACGGAACACTGCGATATCACCATTCGCTGTGTTGATGACGCGCGAACCCTGACGGGGTATATCGTCCAACTTGCCTACTTGTATCCAATTCATTGCATTCCCCTTAATCGATGGTGGCTAGCGCTGCGTACTCATGCGCATCCTTGCCTTCGGCGCGTGCTTTCCACGGGTCATCCTGAGAATAGCGTTGTGACTCCAAGAAGCGTGCATACAACTCGGCACGACCTGCCGCATCCTCGACCACACGCTGCTTCACATACGCCAGCCCAACCCGTTCTATCCATGGCGCGGTGCGATCTAGGTAGTGCGCTTCCTCACGATAGACCTGCATAAATGCGCCGCAGTATTCCAGCACCTCTGCCTCGGTCTCGACCTTGCACAGGAAATCGGTGACGCGCACTTTGATGCCGCCATTGCCACCAACGTGCAGCTCATAACCGGAGTCCACACATACCACGCCGAAATCCTTGATGGTGGCTTCGGCACAATTACGCGGACAACCCGATACGGCGATCTTGAATTTGTGCGGTGTCCACGAACCCCAAGTCATCTTCTCGGCTTTGATCCCTAGGCCGGTGGAATCCTGCGTGCCGAAGCGACACCATTCCGAGCCCACGCAAGTCTTCACGGTACGCAACGACTTGCCATAGGCGTGTCCCGAGACAAACCCGGCGTTGACTAAATCCCCCCACATCTTGGGCAAATTTTCTTTGCTGATACCGAGCAGGTCGATGCGCTGCCCACCAGTAATTTTTACCGTCGGCACTTGGTATTTGTCGGCAATGTCGGCGATGGAACGCAGCTCGGCGGGTGTAGTCACGCCCCCCCAGATACGCGGCACAACCGAATAGGTGCCGTCCTTTTGAATGTTGGCGTGCACCCGTTCATTGATGAAGCGCGAAGCGTTGTCATCCACATACACACCCGGCCACGCCGACAACAAATAGAAATTGAGCGCGGGACGACACTTGGCACAACCGTCGGGAGTTTGCCAATTCAAAGCGGTCATCAATGTGGGCAAGGTTTGCAAACGCTGCTGCGTGATCGCCGCACGAATCTCTTCATGCGTCGCATCGGTACAGGCGCAGATAGATTTTTTACGCGTCTCAGTCGAGTAATCGCCGCCCAAAGTGTTCGCCAAAATAGACTCGACCAGCCCGGTGCACGAGCCACACGAACTAGACGCTTTGGTATGCGCGCGCACTTCTTCTAGGGTGAATAATTTTTTATCGACGATGGCTTTGACGATAGTCCCTTTGCACACACCGTTACAGCCGCACACCTCGGTGCTATCCGCCATCATGGCCACACTGTCCGCGCCGCCGCGTCCCGCATCGCCCAAATGCGCTTGACCAAATAAAATATGCTCGCGCAGTTCGCTGATGTCGGTGCCGTCGCGCAACATCTGGAAGTACCACGGGCCGTCCACGGTGTCGCCATACATCACCGCACCGCGCAATTTGTTGTCGCGTACCACCAGTTTTTTATATACCCCGCGTGCCGCGTCTTGCAGCAACAATTCTTCATCCTCGGCGCCCGCATTAAAGTCGCCCGCCGAGAACAAATCGATGCCGGTCACTTTCAACTTGGTGGAGACCAGCGATCCTTCGTAACGCATACGGCCATATTCGGCGAGATGATTGGCGGCAACTTTGGCTTGCTCGAACAACGGTGCGACCAAGCCGTAAGTTTGATTGCGATGCTGCACACACTCGCCCACCGAGTAGATTTTCGGATCGTAAGACTGCATGGTGTCGTTCACCACGATGCCACGCTCACAATGAATGCCAGCAGATTTAGCCAGCGCGATATTGGGACGGATGCCCACCGCCATTACCACTAAATCCGCCGCGATTTCTTCGCCATCTTTGAAACGCAAACCCGTTACTTTATCTGCCCCTAAAATAGCTTCGGTTTGCCGCGCCATATAAAATTTCAAACCGCGTTTTTCCAGTTCGCTTTGCAATAATCCGCCGCCCACTTTGTCGAGCTGACGCTCCATCGGCCAATCGCATAAATGCACCACCGACACAGTCATGCCTTGCAAAGACAGTCCGTTCGCCGCTTCCAAGCCGAGCAAGCCTCCGCCGATAACCACCGCATGTTTGCCGTTTTTTGCCGCCGCCAACATTTTTTCCACATCATCTATGCTGCGATAAGCAATCACGCCAGGCAGATTCGCACCGGGCACAGGCAACACAATCGCGTT
>JAVHRA010000174.1:0-10606 GCA_036171395.1 Gallionella sp.
GTATCTCTTTTTGAAAGCCATTCATTACCGACAGCACCACGATCAGCGCCATCACACCCAGCGCCATGCCCAGCATGGAAATCAACGAGATAAAAGAGATGAAGTGGTTGCGGCGCTTGGCGCGCGTATAGCGCAGGCCGATGTAGAGTTCGTATGGTTGCAAGATGGTTCTACTTAAAAATCAAACGGGCGCAAGTGTGCCACAAGCTTGTGGGCTATGGTGGGATTTGGCGACTCGTTTAGAAACTCAGATAGGTTTGATTCACTTGTATCGTCGTGATTTCACCCTTGGTTTCGGCAGCAATCTCTTGCAGTTTAAGTAGGCCAGGGTCTGTATCAAGTTGCACTTCGAAGTGTTGTGCACCCAAGTCGCGCAGTAAGCGTATGCCATATCTGGCGTAGTGATGGCGAATTGCGGAGGCATGACGCGCAGTCACGATATAGCCAGTTGATTGCACCGCGTGAAAGTTTGGAACGGGCGCTTGCGGGTTTGCCGTGTTGTCGCCGAGCGCATTGTTAGACATCGTGCAGGCGCATGTGGAGGTGGTCAGTAGTAACGCAAAAAGGGTGGGAGATTTCATTTTACTGAACTCTAACAGATACGCCCTGAGTAGGATGTATATAGGTCAGTGCTCCTAGGGCATCGATGGCCATGCCGCTGCTAGTCAAGCCTGTTAGTACTGATAATGGGCGACCACCTTTGGTGAGGGCGTTCTTCACATGTGTGTATGTGTAGCGTGGATTGTGTGCCCACACCAGTGCCGCAACTCCGGCTGCATAGGGTGTCGCCATCGAAGTGCCGCTCATGATTTTGTAGCTGTTGTTGTCGAGCGTGAGCGTGTCTATGCGCAAGGCGGTCATGGCCACACCGTAATTACCGGTAGAGCTGGGTGCGGTTAGCAGTTGAAAACCTATCGTACAGGCTGGGCCGATATTGGGCGTCAGGTCGTAGGCGATACTCTTCACGCTCACCAGTCCGGTATTCAGATTGCTACTAGAGAAGATGGCAGCTCCCGCCACGAAAGGGTCGCCGCCGACAGCGCGGATATTGGCATTGAAGTAGTCGCCCGTATTGACGCTGACGGCAGCGGTGAGGGTGAGTCTGGCGACACTCACGCCGGATAAGTTGAAGGTCTTGTAGATACGGTCATCGCTGTTTGCGGCATAGGGTATGCCTGCCCAGGGAGCAGACGATGTTAAACCCGGGCCGTTCAGTCCGTAGCCCCAGCCCGCAGCATGGTTGGAGCTGCCCAGCCAGCCGCCCGCTGCGGGAGTGAGTGCAGCATTGATTTGCCCCTCTATACCGTTGGAAGTGCTGTAGATATAGCTGCCTGGTGCAGCGATATCCACACTTGTGCTTCCCCAGTTTGAATAGCTGGCTAGGTTGTAGTTCTGATCCAGTGCCGCAACGCAGATCAGATTTGGATGGGTGAAATTGCACGGCCAGACTGGGGTGACTTCGTTGTTGCTCGCCGCATTGCCTGCCGCGACCACTACCAGCACATTGGCGGCTTGGGCGCGGTTCAGCGCATCGTTGAATACGGGGTCGAACGGACCGCTACCGCCCAGGCTGAGGTTGATGATCTTGGCGCCATGGGTGATCGCGAAATCGATCCCCTGCACGACCGTGGAGGTGGTACCCGAGCCGCTTGCATCGAGCACGCGCACTGCCATGATGCTGGCTTTCCAGCACACACCGGTCACGCCTATGCCGTTGCCGCCAACCGCTCCCAAGATCCCCGCCACATGTGTGCCGTGGCCGTTGTAATCCATCGGGTCGTTGCTGCCTGCGCCGACGAAATTCCAGCCATGCAGCGGGGCGGTGGCGCCACCATTCCACATGTTGGCGGTCAGGTCGCTGGCGTTGTAATTGATGCCGGTATCGACCACGGCGACAGTGACGCTGCTGCAATCGTTCTGTATGTTCCAAGCGGCTTCGAGTCGCATATCCGCGCCGGCAATGCCTTGCGTGGTGGAAGTGCCGGTGGAGAGTGGCTGTCCGATGTTATGTACTGCCCACTGTTGGTTATAAGCGGGGTCTGGAGTCGGGCCGGGCAGGGCGGTGCTTTGGTAGACATAGTTGGGTTGCACACTCGCGATATTAGGATCGTTGGCATATAGCTTGAGCGCCTGTGCCACAGTGACGTTGGGGGGAAGGCGATGCAGCCCCCAATCACTATGTTCGTTTTGATTTTCCTCTGCCTTGGCACCATAGTTTGCCGCAGTCTGCATACGCTGCGAGCTGCTCAAATTGGTTTTATATTTGACGATGATCTCGGCATTCGCATATTGCCGACCTTGCTCGGACTGGAATGCCGTTGCGGCAAGAGCGAGATTGGATGTGAGCAATAGGCTGCACAGTGTTGATGCGAGTACCGATCTTCTCAGGAAGTATGAGTTCATGGCTATCAAGGGATGTCGATGGTTATTGACGTAGAGGGGCGACTGAAGTTCGCTACACTCGCCATTGCGATAGTGTTGTTCAAATAGGACATTCCAGTATTCGGATTGATTGGACTATAGGCGGTGACGATGGCGTTGTAGCTGCCGGATGGAAGTGTCAGGGTGATGCTGGGGGGGGCGGGGAACGCTACATCAATGATCGGTTGACCGCTGATAGCGATCTTATATCCACCGCCAGGCATGTTTACATCAGCTTCCAGATTTTCTTCCCAATTGAGCGTTACTTGATGCACGGTTGCAGCGGGTGCTGTGCCTCCGCCTCCACCGCCCCCACCACCGCATGCGACTAGCAGTAGCGCCGTACAGAGTATCAATGGCATTTTGAGGGTAGGAAACATCATCTCGGCTCTTCCTAAATTCCGATGGTTTACGTATGGGGTTGTCAGCTATAAGGTTTTGCAATCACTCATTGCTCTGCTCTGCGTATCCCGTTTTCTTGCTGTGCCTGTTTCTGCCAGCGATGTGGGATTTATCGGTCGTGGTTTGGAAATCTTTAGGGCGTTGCTGAAGTAAATTTTTAATTCCCGCCGCAGAGCGGCATAGTCCAAGCGCGTTAAGCAGAGGAAGCAGAGATAGGCCGGCTGTGTACGGCTCATAAGGTGATGTCTAAGTAAGGTGGACATGGTGCGAGTGTTAAACTCGCGCTATGAAAAAACTCCATCTCATCGTCCCCGATCTGTTATTACCCCAACGATTTGCAGCAGAAGTGAGTGCCGATTTGGATTTGCCCTATCTGCAGAAGCTGTTAGCGCGGGGCGACCATCAGGCGCTAGCGGCGCAAAGCATGGAATCTGTCCTGTGTCAGGCATTCAATGTGGCGGTCCAACACGATTTGCCTATCGCAGCTATCAGTGCGACTTGCGATGGCCTGCCAGACGGAATCTGGATGCGTGCCGATCCGGTGCATCTGAGTTTGCAGCGCGACCAAATGATCTTGTCTCAGCCCAAGCTGGATGCGCATGAGGCGGCGCAGTTTTGTGCCGCACTGAACGAGTATTTTGTCGGGCAGGGGATGACCTTTTATGCACCCCATCCGCAACGCTGGTATGTGCAGTTGCAGCAGGTTCCTAACATGCGGACCACTCCCTTAGCAGAAGTGATTGGTGGCAATGTGCGTGGCGCATTGCCGCAAGGCGTGGACGGAGCGTTCTGGCATCAATTGTTCAACGAGATGCAGATGCTGCTGTATGCGCATGCTTGGAACGAGGTACGCGAGACGCGTGGTGAGTTGGCAATCAACTCGTTGTGGTTGTGGGGAGCGGGAACGACGGTGATACCGCAGGCGCGTTACGCGATGCTCTATTCCGATGACAAGATGGGCGAGATGTTCGCTGCGGCAGCGGGGATAGCGCACCAGCCATTGTCTAATTTGATACTCGATATGGAAGGTGAGGGATTAATGGTGTACTCGGCTTTGCGTGTTGCTATGCAGTCGGGTGATCTGCACGCTTGGCGCGAGGCCCTGATGAAGTTAGAAACGAATATCGCGCGCCCAGTATGGCACGCTTTGCGCGATGGTTCCCTAGCCAGTGTGCAAGTAGATATTTTGGCGGGCGATAACACCAGACGCATGCTCCTGACAGCATCAAACACTTGGCGTGTGTGGCGATCTGGCAAACGTTTAGCGACATATTCATTGGTGTAGAATCCCTAGCAGTTAACGCATCAGGAGTGGACGATGGAATTTTGGCATACGGCGATGGAGTTTTTCTGGCGCGAAGAGTCACTGTTAGTCCTACTCATGAGTTTGGGTCTCACCTTCATCCTCTATCACTTCTATAAGGAAGAACGCCGTAGCATCCTCAACACCCTGAGTTTCTTTCTGGTTTGTTTATTCGGTCAGTTTGTCAGTAGTCTGTTGCACGCCATGTTGTTCGTCGGCGCAGCCTCGACTTTGCGCGAAGTGTTTGTCATCGGTGGCGGCATCGCCTTGATACGTTTGTGGGGGCTGCTGCTGTTCCGTTTGGTGTTGCCTTTCGCGCGGGTTGCCCCCCCGCGCATCGCGGAAGATTTTTTCGTCATTGTTGCCTATGTCGTGTGGGGGCTGGTGCGACTGCGTTACGCCGGTTTGGACCTGGGCAGCATTCTCGCCACCTCGGCAATGATCACCGCGATCATTGCCTTTTCCATGCAGGACACATTAGGCAATATATTGGGTGGCCTAGCCTTGCAGATGGACAACTCGGTAGGCATAGGCGACTGGATCAAGATAGATGATGTAGTGGGACGGGTGGTCGACATACGCTGGCGTTCCACGCTGGTGGAGACACGCAACTGGGAGACGGTGGTCGTCCCCAACAGTCAGTTGATGAAGAATAAGTTCGTGGTGTTGGGGCGGCGCACCGATAAACCGGTGCAATGGCGACGCTGGGTTTGGTTCAACGTCAGCCTCAGTACCACGCCTACCAAGGTGGTGACGGCGGTAGAAGATGCCATCTTGCAGGCTGAGATTAACAACGTGGCCAAGATGCCCGCGCCCAGTTGCGTGTTGATGGAGATCGACAAAGGCTGCGCCCGCTATGCGTTGCGCTATTGGCTCACTGACCTCGCCATAGATGATCCCACCGATGCGGCGGTGCGCTGGCATGTCTATACCGCGCTGGAGCGCGTGGGCATCAAGCTGGCTGTGGAAGAGCAAAACGTGCACTTCATCAAGGAGAACGAGAAGTACGAGGAAGCGGTGCAGCAGCGCGAGATGCTGCGCCGCATCAAGACGCTCAAGCGCGTCGAGTTGTTCGCCCAGATGAGCGACGAAGAGTTGCAACGCTTGGCCGCCCGCCTCAAGTACGCGCCGTTCGCCAAGGGCAACATCATCGCCAAGCAGGGCACGCCCTCGCAATACTGGTTGTTCATGATCACCAACGGCGAAGCGGAAATCTATCTGGAGGGAACGAATGGCATTAAGCGCATCCTCAATGTGCTGGGCAAGGGCGACTTCTTCGGCGAGATGAGTTTGATGACGGGTGCGCCGCGCGCCGCTTCGGTGATGGCCAAGACTGACGTGGAGTGTTACCGACTGGACAAAACCGCCTTCGAGGAAGTGATGTTGCAACGTCCCAGCATTGCCGAAGAGGTTGCTCATGTGCTGGTTACGCGCCGCGCCGAACTGGATAGCGCACTGCAAAATCTGGACGAAGAGACCAAGCATAAAGAGATACACAAACAGCATTACGAAGTATTAGAGACGGTGCGTCGCTTCTTTGGGCTTTAGTGAGGGAGTTAATGAGTGCTTCATGCCTTGGGCTGTAGTATCATCGCGCCGCGTTTTGACCAGCAATATTGATTACCTTTCTATATGGAAAGAGGGATGGGAAGATTATGAAGATTACATTTCTGGATTTCGAGAGTGCTATCGCTGAACTGGAAGAGAAGATAGAGCAACTGCGTGAGATGCAGGATGGCTCGACATTGGACATTGCAGATGAAATCGCGAACCTCTCCAAGAAGAGTGAGGCCTTGACTAAAGAGGTCTACTCCAAGCTCAATGCGTGGCAGATATCGCAGGTGTCGCGTCATCCGCAACGCCCTTACACACTGGATTACATCGAGCATCTGTTCACTGATTTTGAAGAATTACATGGTGACCGTAATTTCGCCGATGACAAAGCCATCATTGGCGGTCTGGCGCGTTTCAATGGCCAGAGTGTGATGGTCATCGGTCATCAGAAGGGCCGCGACACCAAAGAAAAGATCATACGCAACTTTGGTATGCCCCGTCCCGAGGGGTATCGCAAGGCGATGCGTTTGATGCATCTAGCTGAGAAGTTCGGCATCCCGGTGATGACCTTCATCGACACACCCGGTGCTTATCCGGGCGTTGGTGCGGAAGAGCGCGGTCAGTCCGAAGCGATCGGTCGCAATCTGTACGAGATGACCGAACTGAAAGTCCCGGTCATCTGTACCGTGATAGGCGAGGGCGGTTCCGGTGGGGCGCTGGCGGTTGCAGTCGGCGATGCGTTGTTGATGTTGCAATACAGCACCTACGCAGTAATCTCACCGGAGGGTTGCGCCTCTATCTTGTGGAAGAGTGCCGCCAAAGCTTCTGAAGCAGCTGAGACTTTGGGCATCACTGCCACGCGTCTGAAGTCGATGGGGCTGGTGGATAAGATCATCAGCGAACCGTTGGGTGGCGCGCACCGCGACTATGCGGCGACTATGCACAACGTCAAAAAAGCGCTGCAAGACGCGCTCAAAGTGGCGCAGAACAAGCCGACCCAGACGCTGTTGCAAGACCGCTTCAATCGTTTGATGAGCTATGGCAAGTTCAAGGAAATCGAACTCGGTTGATCTGGCCCGCAGGCTGGCGGGGCGACTGGCACACCTGATTCCCCCGCACAGCACTATCCTCATCGCTTACAGCGGCGGGGTGGATTCTGTAGTACTGCTACACCTTCTGCATCACCTCGCGCAGCGCAACTCTTGGCAACTCTCTGCTTTGCATGTCCATCATGGCATCAGTCCAGATGCAGATGCGTGGGCGGAATTCTGCGAGCAGCGTTGTAGCGCCTATAACATCTCCTTTCATTTGGAGCGTGTCGACATCGGCCCCTTGCGTGATCAGGGTATAGAGGCGGCGGCACGTCAACTGCGCTATCAGGCCTTCGCTAAACATCAATGTGATTTTTTGGCATTGGCCCATCACGCCGATGACCAAGCCGAGACATTGTTGCTGCAATTGCTGCGCGGCAGCGGAGTGCGAGGCGCAAGCGCCATGCCCATGCTGGTGCAGCGTGAGGTGTGTTGGTTACGCCCGTTGTTGCAGTGCACTCGTGCCGAGATTGTCACCTATGCCCAACAGCATCACCTGAGCTGGATAGAGGACGGCAGCAATGCCGATGACAGCTATCCGCGCAACTTTTTGCGTCATCAGGTATTCCCAGTCTTGGCACAACGTTTCCCCGCGTATCGCCAAACCTTGGCGCGCAGCGTGCAACATTTTGCCGAAGCAAGCCTATTGCTTGATGAGTTGGCGCAACTCGATGCAACTCTTGCTATCACAGGCCAGACCTTGCAGGTCGCCGCACTTAAACAGTTAAGCACGGCACGCGCTAAAAACTTGCTGCGCTATTTCTTGCAGCAACGCGCGGCGCCCATGCCGCAATCCGTGCAATTGGAAGATATGTTGCAGCAACTCTGCCATGCTCGCGGCGATGCCGAGTTGTGTATCAGCTATGCCGACTGGGAAGTACATCGTTACCAAGGCGAGGTGTATATCGCGCCAGCACTGCCCCAACTGGATTCAAGTTTGTATCTCACTTGGCAAGGTGAGGCCAGCCTGTATTGGCCGGCCTTGGATACGCATATAGAATTTTTGGCGACACGCGGGCGGGGCATCAGTCTGGCTAAGTTGCGTGCTGCAACTATCAGCGTGCGTGTCAGAAAAGGCGGCGAAGCCTTGCGTCCACATCAGCGAGGCACGACCCGCAAGTTGAAAAATTGGCTGCAAGAGCAGCGCATCCTGCCTTGGCTGCGTGACCGTGCACCATTGTTGTTTTGTGGTGAAGAGTTAGTGTGTGTGCCGGGTGCAGTCGCGGCGGAGTTTCAAACCGGTGCCGATGAGGAGGGGGTGGTGATGCAGGTCATTCCGCGTTCCTAGAATTTAGTGCTACAAAACAAAAGAGCCGCACGAATCATCTTCGTGCGGCTCTTTTGTTTGCTGCGACTACTTATGCAGCGGGATGCTGAGTCTCGATTTGTACCAACGGCTCTTCCACATACACTTCATGTTTGCGTTCGCGGCGACGCGGCGCATGCGATTGCGCGTGATGCGGTGTGGTGTAAGCAATCTGAGCCGCCTTGTTGGGATCGGTCTCGACTTGCGTCAGGCCAGTATCCATAGTTGCCGCGACTGGTGCGACAACAACTTGCACAGGCTTGGCGACGACCGGCTTGGTTGGCATCGCGACGTACTCGGTAGGTCTCACCATGCCGCTAGGGAAAGCAACATATTCCGATGGCACCAGACGCTTAGGCGCAGCAGGGGTTGACTCGGTCGCTGCTGTGTTAGCTGCCGCATTGCTTTGCTCGCCACCCAGCTCACCATTCGACTGCATATTGTCACGACGCTCACGCTCACGACGGCCACCGCGACGACCGCGACGACGAGAACCTTCGCGTGCAGCCGTTTCTTCACCGGCAATTTCAGGCGTTGCTGCCACCACTTGCGCAAGCGCTTCTACCGCAGGCTTAGGCTCACGTGGAGGACGCGGCTGTTTGGGCGGACGCGCTTCACGCGGCTCGCGTGGTTCACGTTGTTCACGCGGCTCGCGTGGCTCGCGCTGTTCCTGTGGTTTTGCTTGCACTTCGCCAGGTTTTTCGCCACCCCGTTCACGACGTTTGTTGCCGCCTTCGTTGCGTTCGCTACGCTCACCGCGTTCACCTTTTTCACCGCGCTCACGACGCTTGTTGCCATCGCCACGTTCGCTGCGTTCACCGCGCTCGGCACGTTCGCCTCGTTGCGGGCGGGAAGGAGCGGGTTTGGCTTTGGTTTTTTCTTCTTTTGCAGGCGAGGCGAACCAGCCCAATACTTTGTCCCAGAAAGATTGCTTTACTTCAGGTGCCTTCATCGGTGCAGGTTGGGCAGGCGTAATGCCTTGAACCACGGCTTGCGCGCGCTTGGCTTTCTGTTGTTCAGGGTTGTTTTTCTGTTCCTTTTCTTCCGCTGGCTTTTCGACCAATTTATAGCTGGCGATAGCTTCGCCGCTCATGTCGTCTAGCTTGATGCGGTTGATGCTGTAGTTGGGCGTCTCCAGATGCGGATTCGGTATCAGCGTGATGGCGACTTTCAGGCGCGATTCGATGCGATGGATGTCGGCGCGCTTCTCGTTCAACAGGAAGGTTGCTACATCCACCGGCACTTGCACCTGCAAAGCCGCGCTGCTTTCCTTCATCGCTTCTTCTTGCAAGATGCGCAGGATGTGCAGAGCGGAAGACTCGGTGCCACGGATATGGCCGATACCGCTGCAACGCGGACAAGCCATGTAGTTGCTCTCGCCCAAGCTAGGTTGCAGGCGTTGACGGGACAATTCCAGCAGGCCGAAACGCGAGATTTTGGCAGTCTGCACACGCGCACGGTCGTAACGCAACGAGTCGCGCAAGCGGTTCTCTACGTCGCGTTGGTTGCGGCTGTTTTCCATGTCGATAAAGTCGATGACGATCAATCCGCCCAAGTCGCGCAAACGCATCTGGCGGGCGATTTCTTCGGCTGCTTCGAGGTTGGTGTTGAACGCGGTCGCCTCAATGTCCGAGCCCTTGGTCGAGCGCGCCGAGTTGATGTCGATGGACGTCAGTGCTTCGGTATGGTCGATCACGATCGCGCCGCCGGAGGGCAGACGCACTTCACGCGCATGTGCGGACTCGATCTGGTGTTCGATCTGGAAGCGCGAGAACAGTGGCACGTCATCTTGATAGAGCTTGATGCGGTCGATGTTATCGGGCATCACGGTGCTCATAAAAGCCAGCGCCTGCTCGTACACTTCGTGCGTATCGATCAGAATTTCACCGATTTCGGGATTGAAGTAGTCACGGATGGCGCGTACTACCAGACTGCTTTCCAGATAGATCAGAGAGGGCGCTTTTTCAGTCTTGGCTGCGCCATCGATGGCTTCCCACAACTGGGTCAGATAGTTCAAGTCCCACTGTAGTTCTTCCTGGTTGCGGCCGATACCGGCGGTACGGGCGATGATGCTCATGCCATTGGGCACTTCGACGTGAGAGAGGACTTCGCGCAACTCGTTACGTTCTTCGCCTTCGATGCGGCGAGAGACACCACCACCGTTAGGATTGTTAGGCATCAACACGATGTAACGACCAGCCAAGCTGATGTAAGTGGTCAGCGCCGCGCCCTTATTGCCGCGTTCGTCTTTTTCCACTTGCACCAGCAACTCCTGACCTTCGCGCAACGCTTCCTTGACGGAAGGGCGGCTGGGGCAACCGGGTTGGTAGTAATCAGGCGAGACTTCCTTGAACGGCAGGAAGCCGTGGCGCGCGCCGCCGTATTCGACGAAGCAGGCTTCCAGACTAGGCTCAATGCGGGTGATGACGGCTTTGTAGATGTTGCTCTTGCGTTGTTCTTTACCGGCGGTTTCGATGTCGAGGTCGATGAGTTTCTGACCGTCGACAATGGCGACACGGAGTTCTTCCG
>JAVHRA010000175.1:0-2155 GCA_036171395.1 Gallionella sp.
TGCTGGTCAGTGCCGACCATGCGCTGTATCAAGCTAAAAATCTGGGTCGCAATCGTGTCGCGCGCTGTACTTAACGGCTGCGGGTCACCTTGATATTTGGCCGCATAGCGGTCAGAAACAGAAGCAATCAAGACTGAAGAAAAGTCCGAGCTACCGATACAACAATAAAGCGCATAGCCTTCAGGCGCGCACCACAAAGCCGACATGATCGCCCTCGCCGGGCGACACCTCGACACGGTCCACCTTAGCCAGCGGTGGGCCGCGCTGAGCCCAAGTCAACAACGCCTCCACCGCCACGGCCTCGCCTTGCAGCATCGCCTCCACCGCACCGTCGCTACGATTGCGCACCCAGCCGCACACCGCCAAACGTTCAGCCTCGCGGCGCATCGAATCGCGATACCACACCCCTTGCACTCGGCCATGCACGACCAGATGCAGTGCCTTGATTTCCATGCTGCCCTCCTGATGCACAGTAAGAATTATTTGTAGCGATAACTAAGCGCGATGAACGCTTCGTCCTGCAACTTGCTCTGCACCAAGGGACTGTGCGTGAAGCCCGCCCCCAGCCATCTGCGCAAGGCATAGAAGTTGGCATGCCATGCGCCCGCGATTGGCATGTCCCAGCTCGCGCCCAGCATAGACGTGGTGCTAGCGCCCGGTGTGTATACCGGATAGACGCTGTTCGCCGCCTCGCTGGGCGAAACGCCATAAAAGTAGCGGGTGTAAGCGGTGGAAAAATGCTCGAAGCCGGCCATCGGATAAATTACGTTATCGCCCAACTCAAATTGCGCAGCATAGATCAATTCATAGAGTTGGCCGTGCGACTGATTGCTGTCGTAGAAAGCGTTCAAAAAGATGCCGCCGATAGGCGTTTCCTGAAAAGTTCCCATGCCCAGCGGTAACGAATCTTTGCGTTCATGGATGCCGCGCAAGCTGGGATAGTTGGTCTGATAGCCGTCCAGATTGACGCGCCCGGAAAATTCCAGATAGCCGTAACCCAGTGGCAGCGTCTTGATGCCGAAAGTATCAAAGCGCGCGAAGTAAGGCCCGTAATCGAAATAGGCGAAGGGCACAACGATTAAAGTATCGCGCTGCGCCACCACCAGATTATTGCTGTGATACACCGCCACACCCACATCGCCTTGCATGCGTTTAGGCAAAATCTCGTCTGCACGTACTGCGCCCGCGACGAGCAGCGCGCATACAGCGAGAGGAGCAACATAGTGGCAACACTTCATAGGGGCGGACTCTTGAGCAGGAGAGTCGGGATTCTAAACTAGCCTGCGCGCTGGCATGAGTGCCAAGTTATTGGTCGTGCGCATACACACCAAATCAGCCGAGCTAATCGCGTAACATACGCGCCGCGCCCACACACGATATTTAGCCGCACCCACACCATGTCCACTGCAACATCGCGCGACCGTTGGCTGTTGCCACTCGGCCTGTTTATTCTCTCCGTCACCTGGGGTTACACCTGGGTAGTGGCCAAGCAAGGGCTCGCCTATGCGCCACCGTTCGCGTTCGCCGCTGCGCGTTGTTTGGGCGGCGCACTGGCGTTGTTCATCGCGCTCAAGCTCACCGGAAAATCGCTCAAGTTGGCCGCCCCCGGCGCAACCTTCATCATCGGCGTGATACAAGTCACCGGCTATATGGCGTTCTCGAATTGGGCACTGGTGGAAGGCGGGCCGGGCAAGACCGCCGTGCTGATCTTCACCATGCCGATCTGGACGCTGCTACTCGCTTGGCCGCTGTTGGGCGAACGCATCAAAGGCGCGCAATGGCTGGCGGCGCTCTGCACACTCGGCGGACTGCTGCTCATTATCGAACCGTGGAATATGCACACCAGCTTGTTCAGCAAATTTCTCGGCGTGTTGGCCGCGCTGTGTTGGGCCATCGGCACGGTGCTGGTGAAACGCCTGCGCGCCAAACAAAAAGTTGACCTGCTCGGATTCACCACTTGGCAGATGGCGTTCGGCGCGTTACCACTGCTGCTCATTGCCGCCCTCGTGCCCGAGCACGCCACGAATTGGACCATGGATTATCTCGGCATCCTGCTCTATATGGCGGTTATCAGCACCGCGCTGTGCTGGTGGTTATGGATCAGTCTGCTCGATCGCGTGCCCGCATGGGAAGCCAGCCTGTCCGTGCTCGGCAC
>JAVHRA010000176.1:0-2151 GCA_036171395.1 Gallionella sp.
AGGCAGACGGCAGGATGACGCGCGGCGACAAAGTCTTCCAACTTGCGCACCAGGGCGAAACGCGCGAACCATCCCGAGAGTGCTTCGAACACCGCCCAGAACGCTTCCTCGATGAGGATGATGACGAACAACAGCAGCGTGAATAGATAGCGCAAGGTGACTTCCTTAGACCGCATTAAGAGGCGCGATTCTAACCTGAGCGCTGCACGATGCGCGGGTGGGCTTGTGTATAATCCCGCGCCATTGCGAACCACTTAATAGCTCACCATGACCTACGATCCCACAGCGCCCGTACTGGGCACCCCACTCTCCCCTAACGCTACCCGTGTGATGCTGCTGGGCAGCGGCGAGCTGGGCAAAGAAGTCATCATCGCCTTGCAACGTCTCGGCGTGGAAACCATCGCGGTGGACAGGTATGCGAATGCACCCGGCCAGCAGGTGGCGCATCGCGCGCATGTCATCGACATGAGCAACGGTGCGCAACTGCGCGCTTTGATCGCGGCGGAAAAGCCCGACCTGATCGTGCCCGAGATCGAAGCCATCGCCACTGAGATGCTGGAGCAGATCGAGCAAGAAGGACTGGCGCGCGTCATCCCCACGGCACGCGCCACGCGTTTGACTATGAACCGCGAAGGCATACGCCGGCTGGCCGCCGAGACCTTGGGGCTGCCCACCTCACCGTATCGTTTCGCCGACAGTCTGGAAGAAATGCGCGCCGCTGCCGAGCAGATCGGCTATCCCTGCATCATCAAGCCGGTAATGTCGTCGTCGGGCAAGGGGCAATCGAAAGTGGACACTCCCGCCGAGATCGATGCCGCCTGGGACTATGCTGCCAGCGGTAGCCGCGTCAATCAGGGGCGTGTCATCGTCGAGGGCTTGATACGTTTCGAGTACGAAATCACTCAGCTTACGGTGCGCGCTTTGGGTGCGCATGGTGCAATCGAAACGCATTTCTGCGCGCCGATCGGCCACGTTCAGGTGCAAGGCGACTACGTGGAAAGCTGGCAACCGCAAGTCATGTCTCCTGTGGCACTACAGCGCGCACGCGACATCGCACTAGCGGTCACCAACGACTTGGGCGGCCTCGGTCTGTTCGGCGTGGAGTTATTCGTGAAGGGCGATCAAGTATGGTTCAGTGAAGTGAGCCCGCGTCCGCATGACACCGGCATGGTCACCATGTGCTCGCAGCTACAGAACGAATTCGATATTCATGCACGCGCCATCCTCGGTCTGCCAGTCAATACCACACTGCGCGCAACCGGTGCAAGTGCGGTGATCTATGGCCAACACGAAGCAGTCGGTATCGCTTTCAAGAATGTCGCAGAAGCGCTGCGCGTCCCCGAAAGCGACATCCGCCTGTTCGGCAAACCCGAGTCCTTCCAACGTCGCCGCATGGGCGTGGCACTAGCGACCGGCGCCGACACCGATCAAGCGCGCGAGCGCGCCAAACTTGCCGCCAGCAAAGTCGTTCCCGTCAAACCGTAAACGCAACAACGCCCTTGCCGGTCAAGGACAAGGGCGCGCGCTGGTTGCTGCTTAATCGGCCAGCGTCGCCTGCACACTGGCACGCGCATTCATACGCGCGAACCATGCAGCAAGGTTGGCATGTGCGGCGCGCCAATCGAGTTCGGGCAGACGCAGATCGAGATAGATCAGGGCACTCACCAGCGCCAAATCAGCCAGCGAGAGCGTTGCACCTTCACACCAAAACTGACTGCCAAGCTGCCCCGCGCAATGCGCTAATGCACGCGTCACCGCATCAGTGTGGCGGGTGATGATGCCAGCATCTTGTGCCGCAAGAGGACGCAGCACTTCGTTGCGCACGACTACAGCCGAATCCATGATGCCGTCGGCCAAGGCCTCCCAACGCTTGACGCGCATCCGCGCCAGCGCATCGTTGCGCGGAATCAGGATGGGTGTGTCGTTCAAGCTATCGGCATACTCGGTAATCACTGGAGAATCGAACACGCAAGTATCGTCATCCAGAATCAACGCCGGGATACGCGCCAGCGGATTGGCCCGCACCACCTGACTACCCGGCTCACGCGGCGGATCGATGAGATAGCTATGGGCGATATTCTTTTCCAACAACACCAGACGCGCTTTACGCACATAGGGACTGGTATTGGTACCGAGTAGTTTCATGATGGA
>JAVHRA010000177.1:0-1773 GCA_036171395.1 Gallionella sp.
TGGTGGCAGCGGTGGATCGCATCATTCGCGTCGATTGGGACAAGGTGCGCGCCACCGAGGGCATGCTTTCCGACAAGGGCGCGCTCATCACTGCCATCACCGAGCTGGATGACGGCAGCCTGATTTCGATATTGGATGTCGAGCAGATTTTGGCGAATGCCTTTGGTGAAGCGGTGGTGGGTAATGTGGAACGGGTCGATTCTGAGCACGATCTGTGCATCTTCTTCGCCGATGACTCGATGGTGGCGCGGCGCAAAATCGCCGAGGTGCTGGACAAGATGGGCGTCAAACATATTCAGGCCAACAACGGTAGCGACGCCTGGGACAAGTTGCGCGCCATGGCGGATTCCGCCAGCGCCATGCAGCTCAAACTTCACGACCAGATACAAGTGATTCTCACTGATGCCGAGATGCCTGAGATGGATGGCTATGTGCTCACGCAGCATGTGAAATCAGATCGCCGTTTCGATGGTATTCCGGTGGTGATGCATTCCTCGTTGTCGTCGGATGCCAATCGCGCCATGGGACGCAAGGTCGGCGTGGACTATTACGTGCCGAAGTTCGATTCGTTGATTTTGTCTTCAACACTGCGGCCGTTGCTGACTTAAAGCAGAGAAGAGTTAAGCAGGAAAGGTAAGGCTGGGAAGGGAGAAGAGGGAAGGGTAAAACCTCCGCACTTCGAAGTATTTTCCCTTGCGCACCAAAGGTGCGCTCCCTCTCCCTTAAGCACCGCAAGGTGCGTACCCTTCCCCAGTTTCAAAAGATTTAAGGAGATCGTCATGGGCATAGAAGATACAAAGTTTTTGGTGGTGGATGATTTTTCTACGATGCGTCGCATCGTGCGCAATCTGCTCAAGGAGTTGGGTTTCATCAACGTGCAGGAGGCGGAGGATGGAGTAGAGGCTTTGGCCAAGTTGCGCGCGGGTGAATTCGACTTCGTTGTCTCCGACTGGAATATGCCGAATATGACTGGGCTGGAATTGCTCAAGCACATTCGTGCTGATGACAAGCTCAAGCATTTGCCGGTGTTGATGGTCACGGCAGAAGCGAAAAAGGAAAACATCATCGCAGCGGCGCAAGCCGGGGCCAGTGGTTATGTGGTCAAGCCGTTCACGGCCGCGACGCTGGATGAGAAGTTGAAGAAGGTCTTCCAAAACATGAACAAGTGAGGATGTCATGGCTACCAATACAGCAAATCAAGATACCGATGACCTAGAGGCGCTCTTCGATAGCATCCTCGAAGCCAACAATGCCGAGAATAGCGCGGCGAATACTGCGGTCATCGTGCCTATCAGCACGGCACGTGGCGAGGAGAATAGCGGCAAGGTCATCAACCAGATCGGCCACATGGCGCGCAGTTTGCATGACACTTTATGCGAGCTGGGTTTGAACAAAGAGATCGAGCGAGCCGCTTCGTCGATACCGGATGCGCGGGATCGACTCAACTATGTGGCGACACTGACCCAGCAGGCGGCCGAGCGAGTTCTCAACGCCACCGAAGCGGCGCAACCGGTGGTGGCACAACTGGAAGGTGAGGCGCAGCGCCTGGCGCAACAATGGGATTTGTTGTTCGAGAAAAAATTGGATGTGGCGGACTTTAAGACCTTGGTGCAAAACACGGTGCGCTTTTTACATGACACGCCCAGACAGACGCGTATCACCAATGGTTATCTGGTTGAGATCATGATGGCGCAGGACTTCCAGGACCTTACCGGGCAGGTCATTAAGAAGGTCATCAATGTCACGCAGGACATGGAGCAACAACTGCTGGCG
>JAVHRA010000177.1:1873-10481 GCA_036171395.1 Gallionella sp.
ATGATCGCAAACTGCTCAACGATATTTTCCGTGGCTTCCACACCATCAAAGGTGGCGCGGGTTTTCTCAATGCCAACGAGTTGGTGACCCTGTGTCATCTGACCGAGAACCTGTTTGACAAACTGCGCAACGGTGAGATGACTTTGAATGCCGAGATCATGGATGTGATCTTCGCTGCCACCGGTGAAGTGAGCAAGATGTTCGGTGATCTGGGGCGTGGTAAACAACCCCACGCAGCACCCTCCACCATGCTGGAAGCGCTCAAGGCCACGCTGGCCGGCGAAAAGATCAGCGCGCCAGTTTCGCGCCAGGCAGCCGCGCTGAGCGCCGCCGCTCCAGCCGCGATGGACCCAGCACATGCTGAAATCGCTGGTGCCGATCAGGTGGATTGGAATGCGCTCTATACCGCCCTGACCGGTACCGATATCGTCGAACAGGTCGGCGCGACGCGCGATCCCGCACAGATTGCCGCTGCGCTCGCGGAGGAAGAATCCACCACCAAAATTTTTGGTCGCCGTGCCGAAGATAAACCCGGTGACACGGTAGGCCGCCGTCCCGGCGATGTGCCCGCCAAAGAAGCCAAAGAGACCACCATACGCGTGGACACCGTGCGCTTGGATCAGGTGCTTAACCTGTCCGGCGAAATCGGTTTGACCAAGAATCGTCTCACTCATCTGCGTGCTGCCATCATTCAGGGACGCAATGATGCGGACACCTTGCGTGAACTCGATCAGTCGGTCAGTCAGCTGGATATGCTGGTAGTGAATCTGCAAAACGCGGTGATGAAGACCCGTATGCAACCCATAGGACGTTTATTCAATAAGTATCCAAGACTGGCGCGCGATTTGGCGCGCTCGCTGGGTAAAGATGTGGAACTGGTGTTGTCCGGCGAAGAGACCGAGATGGACAAGACCATGATAGAAGACCTGAACGACCCGCTGGTGCATCTGGTGCGCAATGCGGTCGATCATGGTGTAGAGACCATAGACGCGCGTAGCGCTGCGGGCAAGCCGGAGAAGAGCCAGGTTGAATTGAGCGCGCGTCAGGAAGGCGATCACATTCTCATTACTATCGCCGATGACGGACGCGGCATGCGCCCCGAAGTGATCCGCAGCAAGGCGTTGGAGAAAGGCCTCATCACTACCGAGGTGGCCAACACCTTGGATGAACATCAATGTCTGGAACTGATTTTCTTGCCCGGCTTCTCCACCAAGGAGGAGATCTCCAGCGTGTCGGGGCGCGGCGTGGGCATGGACGTGGTGAAGACCAATATCCAGAAACTCAACGGCACTATCAGCATTCATTCCGAACCCGGCAAGGGCAGCTTGTTCACGATCTCTTTGCCGCTCACTTTGGCCATCCTGCCAGTGCTGATCCTGCGTCTGGGCGAGCAATCATTTGCGGTGCCTTTGTCTATGGTGCGCGAGATCTTGTCGGTCTCACCAGGCCAACTACAACAGGTGTCGGGTCGCGCCACCATGGTGGTGCGCGGCGAGGTGCTGCCGGTGTTGCCGTTGTCGCGCTTGATAGGCTGGGAACAAGGCGCAGAGCCCGAGGTGGGGGTCTTGATGCAGGTCGGCAACAACAGCTTCATTCTCTCCGCAGACGGCTTTGCCGGACACGACGATGTCGTCATCAAATCGTTGGAGACCTTCAGGCCCAAGGGAGTGGCAGGCGTGACCATGTCGAGTGAAGGCGAGATCGTGTTGATACTGGATATCAAAGAATTACTCAGTGATGTAAGAGGAAATTAAGAATTAAGTAGTGGGAGGAGGTGCGTGGCGATTTTGCCACTCATCACTGAGGCACAGCGTGCCGCTCCACTCGCCACTATGCGAATAAGGAGATGAAAATGTTTGGCGGAAAATTGAAACAAGCGCATCAGGATGCATTGGCCAAATTGCTGGCTAGCGAGCGCGATGCGAACCAGTTGCGCGAACAGTTGCGCCGTGTCGAAGACGAGCGCGACGAGATGCGAGCGCGTATGTCCGAAGCGGAACAAAACTGTGAATTAGCCAAGCTGATTTTTGCCAATATGACGGGTTTTGGTGAATCCTTCGTCGCCTTGCAAGGCTCGCAAGCTGCCGCCGCACAATCGCTCAAAGCCGAGCAAGATCATGCGATAGAGGCGGCCAGTGTCTCGGAAGGTAATCGTTCTGCGGTGCTACAGATTTCGCGTACCTTGGATGTGCTGTCCAGCGATACCCTGCAATCTTCCAACAATGTGCAGAACCTCACCCAGCGTGCCGCCGAGATCGGCAGCATCGTCAAGCTAATCAAGGAAATCGCCGATCAGACCAATCTGCTGGCGCTCAATGCGGCCATCGAGGCGGCGCGTGCCGGTGAGCAGGGACGCGGTTTCGCGGTGGTGGCGGATGAGGTGCGTAAATTGGCGGAGCGCACTGCCAAAGCGACCAGCGAGATCTCCAGCATCGTCACCGCCATCCAAGGCGAGACCGAGTTGGCCAAAGAGCAGATGCAGAGCATGGCGGAGAAGTCGCAGGTGTTCAGTCAGGAAGTGGGTGGGGTGATGGAGAGTATGAAGCATCTGCTCGATCTCTCGCATCAGATGGAAGGCACCATTTCGGCGGCGGCACTGCGCAGTTTCGTCGAGGTCGCCAAGATCGATCACATCCTCTATAAATTTGAAATCTATAAAGTCTATATGGGCGTCTCAGAGCGCAGCGCGGACAGCTTTGCATCGCATAGCAACTGTCGTTTGGGTAAATGGTATTTCGATGGTGAAGGTAAACAGTTCACCAAGCTGGACGGTTATTCCGCCATCGCCACACCGCATGAAGCAGTGCATAGCAACGGCAAAGAGGCGGTGATCGCCTATCGTGCTGGCAATGGCATACGTGGCATGGAGATGGTGAGCCGCATGGAAAAAGCCAGTATGGAAGTATTGGCTGCGCTAGAGCGTATCGCACTAGCCAGCGAGGCAGGCAATTCGTAACACCAGATCAAATATCAGTACAGGGAGTCTTTATGCCAGTCATCATCGTCATACTCATTGTCGCTACCGGCCTGCATTGGGCGGTACAAGGGCAGAGCGGCAGTCTGATGTTCTTACTCAGTGCGGCCATCACACTGGCTGCCGTGCTGTCGGTACGCAGTCTAGCGAGCACCAAGTCGTCTGCTACATCCACGCAAAACCGCAACAATATGCGGAGTATCAGCAGCCAAGATGGGGCCGTCGATGGCTTGCTGATTCATACCCATGAGCAGTTCTCGACGCATTTCTCGGGTGCGCAAGCCGACTTGGGACAGGTGCAAACTTTGCTAACGGATGCGATCGCCAAGTTGCTGGGCAGCTTTGATGGCATGCACAATTTGATTCGTGAACAACGCGATGTCGCGTTGACCGTGGCCGGTCATCATGACGGCGATGGAGCGCAGGATGATGCACTGCAAAGCAATTTGGAAGAGACCTCGGAGACCCTCAAAGCGTTGGTCGGCAGCATCATCAACAACAGCAAGACCGGTATCGAACTGGCAGAAAAAATGGAAGGTGTCAGTCAGCAGGTGAACGGCATACTCAATGTGCTGGGTGAGATCGATTCGATCTCCAAGCAAACCAATCTGCTGTCTTTGAATGCCGCCATCGAGGCCGCACGTGCCGGCGAATCGGGCAGAGGGTTTGCGGTGGTGGCTGATGAGGTACGCAAACTTTCCTCGCGCGCCGAACATTTCAGCAAACAGATACGCGGCAACGTGACGCTGGTGAATAGCGCCATTATTGAGACCGAGGGGGTAATCAATCGGATGGCCTCGTTGGATATGGCGTTTGCGCTACAGTCCAAACAGCGCCTTGATATTGTTTTGAACAAGGTGCAACACGTTAATCAGACTATGAGCACGGTCATCGATAAGCAGGCGGAGATCTCCGCCAAGGTTGACGATGTGGTCGGTGCGGCGGTCACCTCCTTGCAGTTCCAAGACATGGTTAACCAGTTGCTACAGCACTCCGTACAGCGCATCGATTGCATGCACAGCGCGTGGCAGCGTATGGGTGAGGTGGCCAAACAGGAGCAAAGCGGTGTACCCGTATCCCAGCAACAGGTCGAACAAGTGACGCAGGAGATTAGCCAAGTATTTGAGCGTGCCGAGCATCTCAGCGCCAAGAATCCGGTGCGCCAAGAACATATGGATAGCGGCGACATAGAATTATTTTAGGTAGCAAAGACAGCGGTTATTGATTGAATTTTAGTGGGAGAGTGTGACATGGCAAAAACGATACTGAGTGTGGACGATTCAAGTTCTATCCGTCAGATGGTGGCGTTCACTTTGAAGAGCGCGGGTTATGAAGTGATCGAAGCAGCGGATGGTCAGGAAGGTCTGGATAAAGCCAAACAAAAGACTGTCGATTTGGTGCTGACCGATCAGAACATGCCGCGCATGGACGGTTTGACCCTAATCAAGACTCTGCGCGGTCTGCCTAATTATCGCAGCACCCCCATCCTGATGCTGACTACGGAGTCGGGTGACGCGATGAAGATGCAGGGCAAGGCCGCAGGTGCGACTGGTTGGCTGGTCAAACCGTTCGATCCGCAGAAATTGCTAGAAGTCGTGAAAAAAGTGATTGGCTAATGGGTATCTCTAGAAACCCAAATCGCGTCGCAATACGGCGTTGCTCATAAAAAATTACTCCTTACATAGCCATCTATGCGTCGTCGTAATTTTTTATTCGCGCCTTGTCTTGCTTAGATATTTGAATTTTTAGAGACACCCATGATGAAGTCTGCTGCGCAAAAATTTTGAGAGACTAACGTGAGTATAGATATCACCCAGTTCTACCAAGTCTTCTTCGAAGAAGCCGCCGAGCATCTTGCCACCATGGAATCGTTGCTGCTGGCACTCGATGTGGGCGACCCCGGCATGGACGATATGAACGCGATCTTCCGTTCTGCGCACTCCATCAAGGGCGGCGCGGGCACGTTCGGCTTCAATGACATGACCGAAGTGACCCATATTCTGGAGAACCTGCTGGATCGTCTGCGCAAGCAAGAGATGCAGCTGACCGACGAGATGGTCAACGTGTTCCTAGAGGCTGGCGACGTGATCCATATGCAGCTCGACGCGCATCGCGGCGAGGGGGAAGTGGATGCTGCACAAGTGCAAGCGGTGTGCGCCAAATTGGAAAGACTCACCCGTGCTATGGCGGGCCCCGCCGCCCATACGTCTGTAACCGTCAGCCCCGCTCCGGTTGCGGTCGAGACTGCCTACGGATTGTTTGCTGATGAGCCTGTTGCTGCCACGGAATCTGCGTATGGTTTCTTTGATGACGAACCCCCAGCCCAGGCCACAGTTGAAGACGCTTACGGCTTTTTTGATGACACGACCTTCGCTGCGCCTGCGCAAGCAGAACAGTCTTATGGGTTTTTCACCGACGAGTTCAATGCGCCTGCCGCTGCCAAGGAACAGAGCTTTGGCTTGTTCGTAGATGAACCCACGCAGCTGCCCGCTACGCCGCAACAGGCGCAACAAGAAGCACAGCAGGGCTATGGCTTCTTCCAAAAGATCACGCCCGTGGCCGAAGTTAATGCCGCAGCCGAACCGCATCCTGAGCGTCGCGCCAGCGACCAAGCCGAAGCGGGCGCGGTGCGTGGCCGTCGTGCGTCCGATAAGCCCAGCGCGGCAGCCGACACTTCGATACGCGTGAACGTGGAGAAGGTCGATCAGCTCATCAATCTGGTCGGTGAATTAGTTATCACCCAAGCGATGTTGGCGGAATCCGCCTCGACTGTAGATAGCGCGCTGTATGAAAAGCTGCAAAGCGGGCTGCATCAGCTGGAGCGCAATACCCGCGATTTGCAGGAAGTCATCATGTCGGTGCGCATGTTGCCGATCTCCTTTGTGTTCAGCCGCTTCCCGCGCGTGGTGCGCGATCTGGCAGGCAAGCTGGGCAAGCAAGTTGAACTCAAGACGCTGGGCGAGGGCACTGAACTGGATAAAGGCTTGATCGAGAAGATCGCCGATCCACTTACGCATCTAGTGCGCAATAGTTTAGATCACGGTATCGAATCACCCGAGCGCAGGCTGGCTGCGGGTAAAACTGAGAAGGGCACCATCACCCTCAAGGCTGCGCATCAGGGCGGCAACATCGTCATCGAAGTGGCCGACGATGGCGGCGGTCTGAGTCGCGCCAAGATTTTAGGCAAAGCACGCGAGCGGGGATTGCCAGTGCGCGACGATATGTCCGATCAGGAAGTGTGGATGCTGATCTTCGAGGCGGGTTTCTCCACCGCCGAAGTTATCACCGATGTGTCCGGTCGCGGTGTGGGCATGGATGTGGTGAAACGCAACATCGCTGCCATGGGCGGTCGCGTCGAGATCGATTCAGTGGAAGGCCACGGCACGCGCATCATCATCCGTTTGCCGCTGACCTTGGCGATACTGGATGGATTGTCGGTCGCCGTCGGCGCGCAGACTTACATCATCCCGCTGGGTTACATCATCGAGTCGCTGCTGATGGCGGACGAGGATCTGCGCACCGTAAGCGGCGGTGGTCGCATGGTACATGTGCGCGGTGAATATCTGCCGCTGTTGGCTTTGCACGAAGTATTCAATGTGCCAGGTGCAAACGCCAAGCAAGACGCACGCATCGTGGTCATCGTCGAGGCAGAAGGCAAGAAGATCGCGGTGCTGGTGGATGAGTTAGTTGGTCAGCATCAAGTCGTCATCAAGAGTTTGGAATCCAATTTCCGCAAACTGCCCGGTATTTCAGGCGCGACCATCATGGGCGATGGCAAAGTGGCCTTGATACTGGATGTGGCGGCATTGAGCAGTGCACCCGCGCGACACAATAAACTTGCAGCATGATGCGTATTTTTCTTGGGGATTTACGGCGCCAATCTCGGCAGTCCTCACACTGAAGCCTTTGGAGGGGGATTGTTCGAGCTACGTCTGAAGGGTACGGAAGGCCTAGCCCGCGTGTTTTATTGCACGTTAGTTGGTAAGCAAATCGTCATGCTGCACTGCTTTGTGAAAAAATCTCAAAAGACACCAATCAGCGAGCGCAGGATTGCCGAAGTACGAATGAAGGAGGTAAAGAAATGAAAACTAAAGTCATGACACACGAACAGATGATCGCCAAGATGCTGAAGAATCCAGTTGTGCGTGCGGAACACGACCAACTTAATCGAGAGGAGTTCGCTATCCTTGACGAAATCCTTGCTGCCCGTCGGGCGGCCGGATTGTCACAGGCACAGGTAGCCGAGCGCATGGGCACAAAGGCACCTGCTATCGCTCGACTGGAAAGCGCTTTGGCTTCAGGTAAGCACTCTCCAAGTTTAAATACTTTACGAAAATACGCAGCAGCTTTAGGCAAGCGTGTAGAAGTGCATCTAGTCTGAGTTATTGAGCAACATATCAGTCTTTACGTGGTGTAAAAGAGGACAAGGTGAGTGTAACGATTCCATTGGGCAAGGCATCACGACGCAGATCGTCATAAGTTCCTGTCACATCCTATTTACATACCCATTCAGTCTGACTACTTGAACCCGCGAATTAGCGGGTTTTCTTTTGCCTGTTCCCCTAAAGAAAATCGGATTTATGCCGTTACAGTGGATTCATGCTCGGGCCGTAGGTTGGCCTTGTGTAACGACGATGCAGCGAGTTTTGGAAAGGGCGGAACATGGCAACAGAGATCGGCAGTGGAATATCCAATCTGTCCAACAACGAATTCTTGACCTTTACCCTGGGTAGCGAAGAGTACGGACTGGACATACTCAAGGTGCAAGAGATACGCGGCTATGACGCCGTGACCAGCATCGCCAATATGCCGGAGTTCATCAAGGGCGTGATCAATCTGCGCGGCACCATCGTGCCTATCGTTGATTTGCGCATCAAGTTCAAGATGTCAGCGGTGGTCTATGACCAGTTCACCGTGGTCATCATCCTCAATTTTGGCCACCGCGTAGTCGGCATCGTGGTGGATAGCGTCTCCGATGTACTAACCCTCAAGCCTGAACAGATACGCGCCGCGCCGGAGCTCTCCGCTGCGCTGGATACCCGTTACATCTTGGGATTGGGGACCGTCGAGCAGCGCATGCTCATCCTCGTGGATATTGAGAATCTGATGAGTAGCGGCGAGATGGCGCTCACCGACGAAGTCGTTACCGGTTAAGGGGTTCAGGACATGCAGAACATGGGAGTCAGAAATCGCTTCATATTATTGCTGGGCGTGTTCGCGCTCAGTTTTGCGTTGGTCGCCACGATGGCCTTCAATACCTTGAACCAGACCAAAGTGAACGGCCCCATCTATCAAAACGTGGTGCAGAAAAAAGATCTGGTGGCAGACATTTTGCCGCCTCCCGAATACCTCATCGAAGCCTATTTCGTGGTGCAGCAGATGCTGCGTGCCGATGCCAGTGAGCTCACGGGTTTGGTGGAAAAAAGCAAACAGTTGCGTGCCGACTATGAGGCGCGCCGTCAGTATTGGGCGGACAACTTGCCCGAGAGCAAGATGAAAACGCTGCTCTTGGTCGATGCCTATCAGCCGGGTATAGCCTTTCTGGATGTGCGTGACGAGCGTTTTATTCCTGCCATCGTCAAGGGCGATAAGGCCGCTGCCAATGCGGCACTACAGGAGCTTGAGCAAAAGTTC
>JAVHRA010000178.1:0-2146 GCA_036171395.1 Gallionella sp.
CTGGAGCAACGGTTGTTGCTACTGCCATCACATCGCTGGCGGGCACCGCCGACACCACCTCTTGCATAGCCGGAAGCGTAATGCTCGACTCTGTAACTTCAGCGACCACCGGCTTTTCCACCTTGGGTGTGTTGTAGTGCCATATCGCGAAGATCAACGCCAACAGCGCAATCCCAGCTGAAGCGTATAACCACAACTGATTCTGCCGCGCTGACAATTGCTGGATATTGAAGGGCACTTCCACGGACTCCGGCTCGATACGCTCAGAAACGGCATGCGGATCAGGCAAGGTCGCCAGCAAAGGCTGATCATCCAACTGCAACAATTTGGCATAGCTGCGTACAAAACCACGCACAAAAGGCAATTCGGGCAGATGCGCCAAGTCATCGGCTTCCAGCGCCTCAATTTGGCGCGGCGCCAAGCGTATCTGCGCGGCCACATCGGCCACGCTCAAGCCCATGGCGATACGCTTCTCGCGCAGGGTCGCTCCCAGCCTTATTGCAGGTACATGATCTTCAGCGGGCAGCGTGGTGATAGGGGTCTCTTCCATAGTGTTCACTCGTGGGTCTAGTTGGGATTCAACAAACGCGCTTCTTTGGAGTCTGGGTAATTATTACGTAACTTCATGGAGTAACTGGCTACAGCATTACGGTCATTCGATTCACGCGAGATACGTACCCCCAACCACAGATCGGCGGCGCTTAGATTGTCGTGCTTGGACACATATTGATTGAAGTATTTTTTGGCAACGCCATATTCTTCTTTAGCGAAATACAACTGCGCCATACCGAGCAAAGCTTGCGGCAAATCTGGCTGCACTACCAATGCGCGCTTATAAAAGTCCTCAGCCACCACATTGTCACCAATCTTTTGCGAGCAAACCGCAGCATTCAGGAAAGCCTGTTCTGGCGACTGGTACAAAGGATTTTTTAACGCGGCTAAAAAATACCGGATCGAAGATTTTTCTTGGCCGCGTTGGCACAAGTACCAACCATAGTTGCTGTTCGTCTCGGAATTTTCACGATCCAAACTGAGGCTGTGCTTGAAATCCTGTTCAGCCTCTTTGTCCTCTAGCAGCGCCATATGAATCAATGCACGCACGTTATAGGCAGGAGCATAGTTAGATTTTGACTCCAGCGCCTTGTCGATCTCGCCCAGTGCCACCCCCATCTGCGCACGCTCGAAATAGATACCCGCCAATTCAGTATGGATGCGGGCACTGTTCTGGGCTTGCTCAGTCGTCATGCTGGTTCCGGCACAACCCGATAGCAACACTAGCGACAACACGATCCATTTATACATAAAGTCCTCTCGACGATTCAACGATGCAACACCACCGGACGCAGGCCGGTACGTTTGGTCTTGTCCTGCACCTGCCCAGCCAACTGTCCGCAAGCCGCAGCGATATCGTCGCCACGTGTCTTGCGCGTAGTGGTAACGATGTTGGCTTGCATCAGCACATCGCGGAAACGCGCGATGGCATCGGGACGCGAGCGCTGATAGTGCGTCTGCGGGAAAGGATTAAACGGAATGAGGTTGAATTTACAAGGCACATCACGCACTAGGCGCACCAGTTCGTGGGCATGTTGCACGGTATCGTTCACCCCATCCAGCATCACATATTCAAAGGTGATGAAATCGCGCGGTGCTTTTTCCAGATAGCGCATACAGGCCACCAGCAATTCCTTGAGCGGATATTTCTTATTGATCGGCACCAGCACATCGCGCAGCGCATCGTTAGGCGCGTGCAGCGACACCGCCAAAGCCACCGGACATTCCTCGCGCAGCCTGTCCATCGCCGGCACCACACCCGAGGTAGACACCGTGACACGGCGACGCGACAGACCATAAGCATGATCGTCCAACATCACACGCAAGGCTGTGACAGTGTTGTCAAAATTGAGCAGCGGCTCACCCATGCCCATCATTACCACGTTACTGATCGGCCAGTTACCCTCGGCATTCTTGCCCAGCTGATGGTTGGCCCACCACAACTGACCGATGATCTCGGCTACACTCAGATTGCGATTGAAACCCTGCTTGCCGGTCGAGCAAAAGGAACAGTCCAGCGCGCAACCCGCTTGCGAGGAGATACATAAAGTGCCGCGTGTCGCTTCGGGGATATACACCGCCTCGACCGCGTTGC
>JAVHRA010000179.1:0-10409 GCA_036171395.1 Gallionella sp.
CACAATCGCGTTCGAACCAGTGGCAATCAGCAGCCTGTCATAAGGCACAGAAAGGCCATCTTCGGTTTCAACGACACAACGATGACGGTCGATCTTGGTGACCGTTTTCCCCGCGTGCAGGGTGATGTGATTGTCCTCATACCAGCTCCAATCATTCAGCACCGTGTCCTGAAACTTCATCTCGCCGGACAACACCGGCGACAACAGGATGCGGTTGTAATTCGGCTGCGGCTCGCTACCGAACACCGTGATCTCATATTCGTCCGGCGACATCTTGAGCAACTCTTCCAGCGTGCGTATGCCCGCCATACCGTTACCGATCACCACCAAACGTGTTTTATTCTTAGCCATCATCCACTCCTAAAGTTATTCCGTACCACTATGCTTCCAGCCAAGATTTGCGCGAATAGAGCGCGATCTCATCACTCTCTTGTATAGGGTCGGACGGCTTGGCCGCCCCGGCATTGACGGTGCAAATCAGATGGCTTTCGTGCAGTTCGTAATTCCATCTGAGGCCCCGTCCGCGCAAGCGGTCCAATACATGCGCCAGTCTGGAAGACTCCCCTGCCAGTTCCATCAGTTCGGAGGTCATCATCAGACTTTCGCTGACTCTGCCGAAATACATGATCTGTACCTTCACTCGCGTTCTCCCCACCCGACTGCTTGGGCTGCTAAGCCGCAGCCTTGGCCTGTTTTTGGTACAGAAACTCCAGCACCGCACCGCGCAGTCGGTGATAGTTGGCATCGTTGGCCAGCGCGAGACGATTGCGCAGCTTGGGCAGATCGACCGTCAATATCTCGCCTATGGTCGCCGACGGGCCGTTGGTCATCATCACGATGCGGTCGGACAGCAACACCGCCTCGTCCACATCATGCGTGACCATCACCACCGTGCTGTTGGTGGCCGCCACGATCTTCATCAACTCATCCTGCAAATGTGCACGCGTCAAAGCGTCCAGTGCGCCGAACGGCTCGTCCATCAGCAACACTTTCGGTTGCATGGACAAAGCGCGTGCAATTCCGACGCGCTGTTTCATGCCGCCGGAGATCTCGTGCGGATATTTGTGTTCTGCATGGGTGAGATGCACCAAAGCAAGCGCGTCGCTGGTGCGCTTTTGCAATTGCACTTTGCTTTCCGTGGCACCGAACACACGCTCCACCGCGAGATGCACGTTCTCGGCACAGGTCAGCCAGGGCAGCAGCGAGTGGTTCTGAAACACCACACCGCGATCCGGCCCCGGGCCTGCGATCTCGCGATCCGCACACAACATGACTCCGTCGGTCGGCATCAGTAGTCCGGCGATTAGATTCAGCAAGGTGGATTTGCCGCAACCGGAGTGCCCAATCAGGGTGATGAACTCGCCACGCTTGATCTTCAGGTCTATATCTTTAAGTGCGATGAAAATGCCATTCTTGGTTTCAAACGACATCTGCACGTTTTCTATCTGTACGTAATTTTTCATGGTCATCACTATCAATAACTAAAGCGTTTGGCGATCTGTATCAGCAACATCTCCAGCAGCAGACCGACGATGCCGACGATGAAAATTGCAATGATGATGTGCTCGACATTCAGGTTATTCCACTCGTCCCACACCCAGAATCCTATGCCCACGCCGCCGGTCAACATCTCCGCCGCGACGATCACCAGCCAAGCAGTACCGATAGCCAAACGTATGCCGGTCAACATATAGGGCAGCGTGGCTGGGAACAAAATCTTGGTGAACACTTTCCACTCGGACAGATTAAGCACGCGCGCCACGTTCAAATAATCCTGCGGCAACTGGCGCACCCCCATGGAGGTATTGATAATCATCGGCCAGATGCTGGAGATAAAGATCACCCAGATGGCGGCAGGATTTGCCGCGTGGAACACCAGCAGTCCAATAGGCAGCCAGGCCAGCGGCGAAACCGGCCTGAGCATGCTCACAATCGGCGAAGTCATCTTGTTGAGAAAATCAAAGCGCCCGATCATGAAACCGAGCGGTATACCGATCAGTGCGGCCAAGCCAAATCCCAGACCGACCCGCTCCAGCGAATTCAGGATGTTCCAGCCTATCCCCTGATCATTTGGTGTCTTCTGATAGAACGGATCACTAAATAGCGTCACCGCAGAATCCCAAGTTGATATTGGACCCGGTAGCGAATCACTTGTTTGTGACAACATCTCCCATAGCAGGATGAACAGCGCTATGCCCAGGAAGGGCGGTAGCAGTTGCTCTTGGATATATTTCTTTACTTTCATCGTGTGCTTTCTTATTCAGTTGAGATGGCAGACTCAGTATTTTTTGTACTGCAACCATTTGCCATTCAGGGTAATCACCATGCGCGGCACACCGACCGGATCTTCGATCTTCTGTATATCCACCGACATATCAATCGCACTCATGATGCCGTCGCCGAAAATCTCATGTGCCACGTCCTTGTAAACTGGGCCGTAGAGCATGATGGCCTCGTAGAAACGGTAGATGAACGGGTCGGTAGGCGGCCAAGGCTGAGCCGGCTGGCGATGCGGAACCTTCATCAAGAGCGACTTGATCTCCAGCGGCATATCCAACGCTTTCAGCAATACCTCCGCCTCCTGTTCTGTGGTTTGCCCGTATCCGTAAACCAACTGGGCTGTATACACAGGACTGCGCCCTATCATTTCGGCCAACTGTGGCCAAGTGAGCGACTTACGCTCCTTGGCTTGCAACAGCATGTCGCGCACCGTTTGTCTGTCTAACTTTTCCATTGAGGCCATCACTTTCTATAGCTGCTTTGCGTTAAGCCTTGATCTTGAACGAGGCGGCATATTTCTTAGGATCCTTGCCGTCCCATACCGTGCCGTCGAATAACTTAGAACTGCGCATCGCACTCTTGGGGACGGCCAGCTTGACTTGCGAGGCTGCCTGTTTGTACAACTCGATTTGGTTAATTTGTTTTGCCACCGCCAGATAATCCGGTTCGTCTTTGAGCAGACCCCAACGTTTTTGCTGTGTCAGGAACCACATGCCATCGGATAGATAGGGGAAGTTGACCGCACCGTCATTACAGAACTTCATGTAGTTCGGGTCTTTCCACTTCTTGCCCAGACCGTCTTCATACTTACCTTCCATGCGCTGATCGATTACTTCGACTGGGCAGTTCACATAAGATTTATCAGCGATGATTTCGGACACTTTGCGACGGTTGGCCATCTCGTCGATGTATTTGGAAGCTTCCAATACAGCCATCATCAATGCGCGTGCGGTATTGGGATATTTCTGCGTGAATTCGGCAGTGCTGCCCAATACTTTTTCCGGATGATCTTTCCAGATATCCTGTGTGGTCACTGCGGTAAAACCGATCTTGTCGGCGATGGCGCGGTTACCCCAAGGTTCGCCCACACAGTAACCATCCATATTGCCCACACGCATATTCGCGACCATCTGGGGAGGCGGCACGGTGATGATCTTCACATCGCTGAGCGGGTTGATGCCATAACTTGCCAGCCAGTAGTTGAGCCACATCGCGTGCGTGCCGGTGGGAAAAGTCTGCGCAAAGGTGTATTCACGCTTATCGGTATCCACCAATTTCTTCAGCGACTCGCCAGTGGTCGCACCTTTTTCCTTGAGCTGATTGGATAGGGTGATGGCCTGACCGTTGTTGTTCAGCGTCATCATCACCGACATGTCTTTCTTCTGCCCGCCTATGCCCAGATGCACACCATAGATCAGGCCATACAAAACATGCGCGGCATGCAACTCACCATTCACTAACTTATCGCGTACCGCCGCCCAAGATGCCTCTTTGGAAAGATTGATCTTGATGCCGTATTTCTCGTCAAATTCCATCACCGAAGCAATCACCACCGATGCACAATCAGTCAGCGGAATGAAGCCCACGTTGACTTGCTTCAGTTCAGGCGCATCAGAACCGCTAGCCCAAGCTGAAGCACGCGTCCCCATCGGCACCATAGACATGATGCCCGCCATACCCAACAATGAACCGGCCTGCTTCATGAAGTCTCTCCTAGAGTTTGGTTCTTCTACAGTCGCTGCCGGTGTAATTTGCGCTTCAGAATCTGCTTTGCCATTGCCCAAACTATCCATTTCTGCTTCTCCTAAAATAAAAAACGCTGAAAAATAAAAGACGTCCGGCTGCGGTATACGCAGCGGGACGCCTTTGTCCTAGATTACAGAGTCTACGAACCGCCGTTGGCTCGTTGATATGTACTTATAAGCAACAGTCGTGCCAATAATACAAATTAAAAATTACCTTTATTTTTCATTGCATTGAAATCAAGCACCCAGCGAAATCGGCTCAATAGTTATGTTGACGGATGATTATTGGTGCATGCGCAGCCCCAAATAAGAGCGCAATGGAACGATGCAAACTGTTTACGCACTCAACTCTTTAGCCAAGATGATCGCTTCAGCAATCTCCACCAGACGCTTGCCTTTACTCATCGCCATATTACGCATGCGCTTATAGGCTTCAGGCTCAGAATAGCCATGATCCGCGATCAATACACTCTTGGCTCTATCAATCAATTTGCGCTCTACCAATTCACTTCTTGCTTCCTTGAGTTCATCACGTAGTCGCTTATGTTCGGTAAACCGCGCTGCCGCAACTTGAATGATTCCGCTCAGATCTTCGCTGTTCACGGTATGCGCGACATAAGCACTGACCCCTGCACGCATTGCAATCTGAATGCTGTGCGCGTCTTTTTGCGCATCTAACACCACCACGGGTTTCTCCAACTTAGTGGACATCAAGCTGATTTGCTCCAGCGTATCTCGTCCGGGTGCATTGGCATCGACAATGATGATGTCTGCCGATGCTACTTGTATCGAAGACTCGCTCACTTGCTCCCAGGTAAGGATACCCACGACATCGTAAGCAGCCAACTCAAGGCTGGCCTTTAGCCATGCTGCACGATCATTTACATCATCAATGATGAGAATACGCTTCACTGTGTCATCCTTAAATAATATCCAAGTCCAGCGGGAACATTGATACGCAAGGCGATAGCACCGCAATGATGACTACCGCTTGCCTCATACCTCACTCGCCAATCTAGCCAACACTGCAACTTGATCGAGGATAGGCTGGGGTATCGCGACATGGCCTGCCAACATATCTCTGATCCAACGCGCTGTTGTTTCATTCTCTGCCACATCAGGCATACCCTCTATAGGCGAAGTGCCTCCGTCTTCCGCTGGGAAACTCATCTCGTGCTGCCCCGCCTTAAATGCTATCAACTCCGGCCTACGTTTGGGATTGGCGAAGGCTTCTCCTTCTGTGCTTCTAAACAGCAGAGCGGTTGCCTTGCTATTTGCCAGAAAGATTCGCATCTTTTGCAGATACTCAGGATGTGTCACGGTAACCAAACGCACACTCTTTTCTTTGGCTGGATCAATCAGCTTTGCTAAGGTATGACCGCTATTGCGTAACCCCAACCTCAATCGCAAAGCTAATAACTTATCCAAATTAGGTAGCAAATTTACCAGTGCGATGAATGCAACATGATGTCTCGCGATAAGCTCACTCGCCTGCTCAGCACTATCTGCTCGGGGTATGGCCAACTCGGCAAATAATGTCGATGGATCTACCCGTGTTGCAAAGTCATAGCGTCCGTGTATAAGAACTGGTATTCCTCTGCGGGCAAGCAACAAAGCAAGCAATGGCATTAGATTGGGTTGACGCCGCACGCCGTTATAACTGGGAATAACAACCAGTTTTGATCGACTAATGGGTAGCGCTAATTGCGGAGTTCGTTTATCAAGCGCATCTTTAAATCCCAATAATTCATCATTTGATTCACCTTTGATACGCATCCCAATCAATAGCGCACCGAGTTGCAAATCATCTAGCGCGCCCTCTAAAACTGCTCCCCAAAGCAGCGCGGAATCTTCTCGTGACAAATCGCGCGCACCTTGGGCGCCCCGACCAATCTCTTTGATAAATCGAGTCGCATCGAATTGTGGCGTAGGCGGTCTGAATTCAGGCATTCACGACAATCTGATCAAGCCGATCCGTTAAAGACTCTACCGAGTGACTAAGCAAGACATCACCCAACAGAATCAGCGCAGGTGATCCGACTCGACTAGTAAGCTGCGGTAACTGTCCAAGCGTGGTATGCAACTTCTCCATATTAGGCAGAGAAACATTGCTGATCAGAACAAGTGGCGTGGAACCTGCCATACCTCGCTGCATTAGCTCAGTTACGATCTCTACGGCTTGTCCGGATGCCATATAAAGCACCGCCGTGTCGGCTGAAAGTACGCTTTTTGCCCAGTCGCTAGCTTGCTGATCATCACCGATACGAGGCGTGACGAAAACCACGTTACGACTCACACCACGCTGTGTTAGCGATACGCCCAATTCAGCAGCTGCAGCAAGGGCGGAGGTAATGCCGGGGACAATCTCAAATGAAATGCCGGCAGCCTGTAATATCGCAAGCTCTTCTTGCGCGCGTCCGAATATCATAGGATCACCGCCTTTAAGCCTAACCACTATCTCATGACGTAGTGCAGCTTCGACTAAAGCACGGTTGATGAAGCGTTGCTCGGTGGATAATTGACGGCAACGCTTACCGACAGCGATCAACTGCGCATCCGCTCTGGCCATCGCCAATAACTCTGGCTGAACGAGAGCGTCGTATAACACCACATCAGCCTGCGCCAGTAATCTTGCACCACGTAACGTAATCAGATCAGCCGCACCCGGCCCAGCGCCTATCAGATAGACTTTGCCCATAAAATATACCTACCTTAATTGAATGTTGGATTGCTACTAGCGGATTTATGAAACATGAAAAGCAATAATCAAGCCAAAGGCAAAATCACGACTTCCAAAATCAGAGCAAACTCAGGTATCGGCTAACCCTATCACCCAATGTATATATGGATTAAGCACACGCTCCTGACATTAGGCAAAACTCTCCGAGTATTGGAGTTAATGGGAGGACTCACATCATTTTAAGCAATGCACCATCGTGGCCATAGCTATGCACCAATACAGTGAGCACGGTGGAGATAAGAAATCCCATAGGATTATTCTTCTTTCGATAGCGCCCCATCAGAGATGGCGATGCTAAAATCCGCGCCTTACATTTTCACACTTCAATGCAGCGGTCGCGCCGTTGTCACTAAGGACTCCTATGTTCGCATCACAATTCGTTTACACACTCGCAGGTGGAGTGTTGATCGGCACGGCCGCCGTGTTACTGCTGTGGTTGAATGGCCGTATCGCCGGGGTGAGCAGCATGGTCATCAACGTGATGTTCACACGCGAACGTCTATGGCCCGCGCTGTTTCTGGCCGGTATCGTGGACGGTGCAGCGCTGTACTATCTGATGGGCGGCGCGGCCCCGGTGGCGCGTGATAACTTCCCCGTCTGGTTGCTGGCGTTGGCCGGTGTGCTGGTGGGTGTGGGCACGGGGATAGCGCGTGGTTGCACCAGCGGACATGGCGTGTGTGGACTCGGACAATTGTCACCCCGCTCGTTGGTCGCCACGCTGACCTTTCTAAGTGTCGCTATTGTCACCACTTATGTGGTGCGTCACGTGTTTGGAGTGCAATGATGAAGAACGTTGTGACGCTACTGGTCGGCATCATGTTTGGCTTCGGCTTGGCACTCTCGGGCATGACCCATCCAGAAAAGGTGTTGGGTTTTCTCGATATAGCCGGTGCTTGGGATGCTAGTTTGTTATTTGTCTTGGGCGGTGCAGTCAGCGTGACTTTGTTTGCTTTCCGTTTGGTGCGCAGATTGCCCAAGCCGGTGTTCGGCTCCCAGTTCTTCGTGACTCAGGCCAAACAATTGGATGCGCCGCTCATCCTAGGTTCGGCCTTGTTTGGCGTAGGTTGGGGCATCAGCGGCTATTGCCCAGGACCGGCCATCGCGCTGTTCGCCGCACCGAATTGGGAAGTGTGGGTGTTCGTACCGGCGATGCTGGCGGGCTACGCCATGCAACGCATCGTGATAAATAAATTACGCCCTAGCGATGCGGAAACGGACGATGGCTCGGTGTGCGGTTGAAACACAGAGGCGTGAACATGTGCGGTTTGATATTTGACCATTTTTATCAAGCTCTCTAGCATGTAGGTCAGCCCTGCACTCCGTCCCCCTATGCGCAAGATCCAACAGCTCACCTTCGCCAACCGTTACGCACGCCTGCCTGAATATTTCTACAGTCGCGTACGACCCACGCCTTTGCCCGCGCCCTATCTGGTCAGCTTCAATGCCAACGCAGCCCAGCTAATCGACCTCGATGCAACCGAAGCGCAACGTCCCGACTTTGCTGAACACTTCAGCGGCAACCGCTTACCACCCGCCGCAGAACCGCTCGCCATGCTGTACGCCGGTCATCAGTTCGGCCAATTCGTGCCGCAACTGGGCGACGGGCGCGCCATCATGTTGGGCGAGCTACCAAACCGCGCAGGTGAACATTGGGAACTGCAACTCAAAGGCTCGGGCGTCACACCCTACTCTCGGCGTGGCGACGGGCGCGCGGTGTTGCGTTCCAGCATACGTGAATACCTGTGTTCGGAAGCCATGCATTGCTTGGGCATCCCCACCAGTCGCGCCTTGTGCATCGTGGGTAGCGACGAACCGGTATATCGCGAATATGCCGAGACCGCAGCGGTGCTCACCCGCTTGGCGCCATCGCACGTGCGCTTCGGCTCCTTCGAAGTGTTCGCCTCGCGCGGCCAACAAGAGCACGTTACCGAACTGGCGGATTTCGTCATCGCTCATCACTATCCAGAATTCACCGAGGCGACTGACAAATATCGCTTGTTCCTGCAAGCCGTGACGCAACGCACTGCCAAGTTGATGGCGCAATGGCAGTCCGTTGGTTTCTGTCATGGCGTGATGAACACCGACAATATGTCGATACTGGGGCTGACGCTGGATTACGGCCCGTTCGGTTTTATGGAGACTTTCGATCCCGGCTATATCTGCAACCATTCCGATCCGCAAGGCCGCTATGCCTATGATCAACAACCGCAGGTCGGACTGTGGAACATAGCTTGTCTGGCACATGCTTTGTCTAAGTTGGTAGATGAGTCGGCGCGTGACGAAATAATGGAAAGCTATGCGCCTAGCTACTACCAGCACTATCTCAGTCTGATGGCGGCAAAGTTAGGGTTGCGCAATGCAAGCATGGCGGATTTCCCTCTAATAGAGGCTTGCTTGGAACTGCTACAGCGCAACCAAATGGATTTCACGCTGAGCTTCCGAGCACTAAGTGATTTCAACACCGCGCCCGATGCGGATAACAATCACTTACGCGACCGCTATATCGACCGTGCCGCATTTGACGTGTGGGCCCAAGATTACCGCGCGCGACTGTCGAGTGAAAACAGCAATGACCAAGAACGTAAAACACGCATGGATGCGGTCAACCCCAAGTACGTGTTGCGCAACTACCTAGCGCAACACGCCATCGAACAAGCCGAGCGACGCGACTACACCGAGATAGACAGGCTGCTGGCGCTGTTGAGCAAACCATTTGATGAGCAGCCCGAGATGCAACGCTATGCCGCTCCCGCCCCCGCATCGGCACGCCCTATCGTGGTCAGTTGTTCCTCATAAACGATGTGGTGTGCTACGCTGCAACGATGAAAAATCTCTATACCTCACTCTCCTCCATCGCGCTTACACTCTGGGTCGGCGGCTTAGTCGCTATCGGCTATTTAGCAGTACCAATACTGTTCAGCGCACAACCGGACAAACAGCTGGCAGGTAAATTAGCGGGCGAGATGTTTCATGAGCTTGGATATATGGGGATGGTGTGCGGACTGATTATCCTGACTCAAACCTGGTGGCTAAATGAGAAAGGCAAACAACGCAGCAAAGCATTATGGCTGGTCGGTGCAATGCTGATACTGAGCATCGCCATCCAGTTCGGCATCTCTCCGCACATGGCAGAACTCAAACAACTCGCCCTACCAGAAGACGTGATGCACAGCATCTATGCAGACCGATTCAAAGTGCTGCACGGAGTGTCCAGCATCTTGTATCTAACGGAAAGTTTACTAGGGCTATATCTGATTGCACTGAAAACTAACAAATTAAACCTACTCTCGAGAGGCCGTAATTAACCCATATCCGTGATATGACCACTGACACTGGCACTTTTCTGGCAGTGATTCTGCAATGCCAACCTGCTCCTTTCGACACATTGTCATCATTCGCGACGGTCAGCTTTCTAGCATAGAGTTTTCTGGGAAAGGTGTATGGAGAGTGAATCAGTAGCACGGCATAGACCAACAATGAATTTGGGTGGCCTAAAAAACCCCACCGTTAAACAGTGGGGTGAGTTGAACCCGAACCGGTTCGGATGGTCTTTCGACATACTAATGCTGAGAGTGTCGACAAAAACAAGCAGTCATATTTATCAATACATCACCAGTATTCGCCACACTCTAAAACAGTCCAAA
>JAVHRA010000180.1:0-10333 GCA_036171395.1 Gallionella sp.
CGCGACGCGATGCAACAAAGCAAGCTGGCACTCAAGCTCACCGCCGAATCACTGGATGTGACCCTGCCAGGTCGTGGTGCGGATAGCGGCGGACTTCATCCCATCACGCTGACACTGCAACGCATAGAACAACTGTTCCACTCGCTGGGCTTTGCCGTTTCATCAGGCCCGGAGATCGAACATGACTTCTATAACTTCACCGCGCTGAACATCCCGGACAACCATCCGGCGCGCGCCATGCACGATACTTTCTACATCGATCCGCAACATGTGTTGCGCACCCACACCTCACCGGTGCAAGTGCGTTACATGGAAGCTAACCAGCCGCCGCTGAAAATCATTTCACCGGGGCGCGTATACCGTGTCGATTCCGACGCGACCCACTCGCCCATGTTCCATCAGGTTGAAGGGCTGTGGGTAGACGAGGAGATCAGCTTCGCTAACTTAAAGGGCGTGGTGCAGGACTTCCTGCAACGCTTCTTCGAACAAGATGATTTGCAAGTGCGTTTCCGCCCTTCTTTCTTCCCTTTCACCGAGCCCTCGGCCGAGATGGATATGAGCTGGAAGGGCGGTTGGCTGGAGATCGGCGGCTGCGGCATGGTGCACCCCAACGTGTTGAAGAACGTCAATATCGACAGCGAGAAGTATCTGGGCTTCGCCTTCGGTCTAGGCGTGGAACGGTTGGCGATGCTGCGCTACGGCGTGAACGATTTGCGCCAGTTCTTTGAGAGCGATCTGCGCTTCCTCAAACAATTTAATTAAAAAAATCACCATGAAATTTTCTGAAAACTGGTTAAGAAGCTTCGTCAATCCAGCGCTGTCCAGCGCGGAACTCTCGCACCTGCTAACCATGGCGGGATTGGAAGTGGAAGGCATGGACGCAGTTGCTCCTCCGTTCAATAATGTGGTGGTGGCGCAAGTATTGGAAGTGGTCAAACATCCCAATGCCGATAGGCTCAACGTCTGTCAGGTCAATGTCGGTGACGATCAGCCACTGACCATCGTGTGCGGCGCGTCCAACGTTGCCGTTGGCGTCAAAGTGCCCTGCGCGCGCATCGGGGCGGTATTGCCCGGCGACTTTAAAATCAAACAAGCCAAGGTGCGCAGCATCGAATCCTTTGGCATGTTGTGTTCCGCCAAAGAGTTGGGTTTGGCTGAGAGCAGCGACGGCCTGTGGCTGTTGCCGGAAGACGCACCGATCGGTACATCGATACGCGCGTATCTGGAATTGGACGACCAAATCTACACCCTAAAACTCACCCCCAACCGCAGCGATTGCTCCAGCGTGCTCGGCATCGCACGCGAAGTATCGGCACTCACTGCCAGTCCTTGTGCGCCGCTAGCGATCATTTCGCAAGCAATCACTGCCGAAGAAAAGTTAGTTGTCAAAGTCGAGGATGCGCAAGCTTGTCCTAGTTACTATGGTCGCTTGCTGCGCGGTGTGAACGCCGCTGCCGCGACCCCGTTATGGATGCAGCGCCGCTTGGAGCGCAGCGGCTTACGCAGCATCAATGTGGTGGTGGATATCACCAACTATGTGATGCTGGAAATGGGACAACCGATGCATGCCTTCGATGCCAGCCAATTGTCCGGCGGCATCACGGTACGACGTGCACGGGCTGGCGAATCTCTGACTTTGCTGAACGAGCAAGTCGCACCACTAGACCCCGAAGTTCTCGTCATTGCCGATGACGCGCGCGTACTAGCGCTGGCCGGCATCATGGGTGGTCAAGGCAGCGGTGTGGAAACCACAACCCGCGATGTATTCTTAGAAAGCGCCTTTTTCCATCCCGATGCCATCGTCGGCAGGGCGCGTCGTTTCGGTCTGGCGACCGACTCCTCGTTCCGTTTTGAGCGCGGTGTGGATTTCGCGGCAACTCAACAAGCACTAGAGCGCGCCACGCAGCTATTGGTCGAACTGTGCGGCGGCCAAGTCGGCGCCATCAGTGCCATCTGTGCCACGCTGCCTGCCCGACCTGCCATCGCACTACGCCGCTCACGCGTTGCCCGCGTGTTGGGTATCGCGCTGAGCAACGAGCAGATTGCCAACCTGCTGTCGCGTTTACATTTTGACTTCACCGCCCACGGTGACGATTTCCGCATCACACCGCCCAGCTTCCGTTTCGACCTATCCATAGAAGCCGATCTGGTGGAAGAGTTGGCGCGTCTGTACGGCTACGACAATATTCCCGCCATTGCGCCCAAGACCGCGCTGACCATGCTGCCCTACAGCGAGACCCAGCGTCCGCTGAGTCGTATCCAGCAGGTGCTGGTGTCACGCGCCTATCAGGAGATCGTCAGTCTGGCCTTCCTGTCCGAGCAGACCGAGCGCGACCTGTGCGGCAACAAGGCGCCACTTGCGCTACAGAACCCTATCGCCAGCAATCTGGCCGTGATGCGTAGCAGCCTGATTGGCGGTCTGGTCGACGCCCTGCGTTTCAATCTGAATCGCAAACAAAGTCGCGTACGTCTGTTCGAAGTCGGCGCCTGCTTCGCCCAATCCGGTGACGACTATGTGCAGACGCAACGTCTGTCTGGCCTAGCCTATGGCAGCAGCCAAACGGAACAATGGGGCGTGCCAGCAAAAAATGTCGATTTCTACGACGTCAAAGCCGATGTCGAGTCCCTATTCGCACCACTGCCGCTGCGTTTTGCAGCAGCGCCCCACCCGGCCCTGCATCCCGGTCGTTGCGCCCAGATCTATCTTGGCGATGCACTGGTCGGTTGGATGGGCGAGTTGCACCCGCAATGGCAGCAAAAATACGATCTGCCTCTCGCGCCAGTCTGGTTCGAGTTACAACTGGATACTTTGCTCACCAGTAAGGTGCCGCGTCAGCAGGAAATATCGAAGTTCCTACCGGTACGTCGCGACATTGCCGTTTTAGTCGACGAGAGCGTGCCCGTGCAAAGCCTGTTGGATGCCATGGCTAAAGCCAGTACCGCACTGGTACAGGAGATTGCACTATTCGATCTGTATCGTGGAAAAGGTCTGGAACCGGGCAAAAAAAGCCTTGCATTCCGAGTGTTACTGCAAGATACTCAAAAGACGCTGACGGATGCTGAAATCGAAGCAAGTATCACTGCACTGGTCGATGCATTGTTACAACAAGGCGCCCAGATGCGCTCATAAAAAAGGGAAAAAATGATAGCGACAACACTAACAAAAGCTGAGCTGGCGGACTTACTATTCGAGAAAGTCGGACTCAACAAACGCGAAGCCAAAGACATGGTGGAAACTTTTTTCGAAGAGATTCGTGCCCAACTGGAACAAGGTGAAAGTGTGAAACTTTCCGGTTTCGGTAACTTCCAGTTGCGCGACAAACCGCAACGCCCAGGCCGTAACCCCAAGACCGGAGAAGAAATACCCATCACTGCGCGCCGTGTCGTAACCTTTCATCCCAGTCAAAAACTGAAGACTATGGTGGAAAAGTCTTACCATGGAACACCACAAGCCTAATTCTGAACTGCCCACCATCCCGGCGAAACGCTACTTCACTATAGGTGAAGTCAGCGAGTTGTGCGGGGTGAAGGCGCACGTGTTGCGCTATTGGGAACAGGAGTTCACCCAACTCAAACCGGTCAAACGGAGCGGCAATCGTCGCTACTATCAACACCACGAAGTGTTGTTGATACGCCATATCCGCGAACTCCTTTACGAACAAGGCTTCACCATCAGTGGCGCACGCAATCGACTTGAGAACGGCGAACTGGGGGATGCAACCAAGAGCAGCACGGTCTCTGCTTTCAGCATGCCAGCACTCAAACAAGAGCTACGCGCCGTGATGGCCATGCTCACGCACTAAACACATCGGGTGGCCCAGCCTACCCGCCATCTACACACTATGAACCTCATCATCCAAGCCACATGCGCGATTCCTGCTGCGCAACTTACCCATATCTCGCAACTAACCACCGGCTCCGCCCCTACTGCATTAGGCGCACAGGCTTATCGTTTCCAAGGGGCTCAGGCACACCCCGAGCTGACTGACTATTGTTTAGCGCACCAACTAGATATGGCATTCGTGCCTAACGGTAAGAAACTAGCCGACTTCGGCTTGGTCGTGATGGACATGGACTCCACCCTCATCACCATAGAGTGCATAGACGAGATCGCCGATATGCAGGGGCTTAAGCCCCAGGTCGCGGCCATCACTGAAGCCGCGATGCGCGGTGAACTGGACTTCGCCGAAAGCTTACGTCGCCGCGTCGCATTGCTTAAAGGGCTGGACGAGAGCGCCTTGCAGCGGGTCTATGACGAACGCCTGAAACTCACTGCTGGGGCTGAGCGTATGCTGACCAAGTTGAAGTCGCATGGCATCAAGACACTACTGGTATCCGGCGGCTTCGTCTATTTCACCGAACGCCTCAAACAGCGACTGGGTTTGGACTACGCCTATGCCAATACGCTGGAAGTGCAAGACGGCAAACTGACCGGCAAAGTGTTGGGGAATATTGTTGATGCACAAGCTAAGGCAGATAGTCTAATCAAGACGCGCGATGCTTTAAATCTTAGTCCCGAACAAGTGATAGCGATGGGCGACGGCGCCAACGATCTAAAGATGATGTCCGTAGCTGGTGTGGGTATCGCCTTCCATGCCAAGCCTGTGGTGCGTGCGCAGGCTAGCTATGCGCTGAACTTCGTGGGCTTGGACGGCTTACTCAACTTGTACGCTGACTGATCATGGGTGCGTTGATCGCCCTCCTGTCGTGCTTCATTCTGCAAGATGTTTATGCTGATGAGATACATCTAGCTGAAGCAAAGCCGCTCAGCGAATTCTGGCTGAACGGCGGATTCATCTCTCATCACTTTCAAACTGACCAAGGGCTAAACAATCAAAACTGGGGGCTGGGTGGAGAGTATCGCTACTCCACCACCAGCGCGGTGACTCTTGGGCAGTTTTATAACAGCGACCGACAGACCTCGCACTACGCAGGTTGGTATTGGCAGCCACTGGCCATAGACGCGTTCAGGTTTGGTGCCGTGCTGGGCGGTTTTGACGGTTACCCGAGAATGCGCAATGGTGGCTGGTTCGTAGCGGCCATCCCAGTAATCAGTTATGACTATCAGCGAGTGGGGGTGAATCTCGCTGTAGTACCCACGATTCGTGACCGCCTCTACGGCGCGCTGTCTGTGCAACTCAAAGTAAAGCTGTATTAAAGCGTGTCTTCCAGCGCCATCTCTAACTCCAACCAAGATTCCTCCAGCGTCGCGACCTTGTCTTGCCAAGTCGTGCGCTGCACATTCAGGACATTGATCTGCGCCGCGTTTTGCGTGGTATAGGTTGCCGGATCGCCCAGCTGTCGATCTGTCTCCGCCAAGGCAAGTTGTGCCTTGTGCAACTCGGTTTCTAACTTGGTCTTTTTGGATTGCAATGCTTTGACATTGACCTTGGCTGGCTGTACCACCTTAACTTTGACGACCTGCGTGGTCTCGCGCGGACGGCGCGACTCTATCCACACCTTGTAGTCATCCAAATCGCCAGCAAATAACTTAGCCTCACCATCCGCGACTAGCCATAACTCGTCCGCCACTGCTCGTATCAAGCTGCGATCATGTGACACCACCACTACCGCACCGGCGTATTCCTCCAAAGCGAGCGTCAAGGCATCACGCATATCCAGATCTAAATGGTTAGTCGGCTCGTCCAGCAGTAACAAGTGCGGCTTCTGCCAAGCCAGCAAGGCCAGCGCCAAGCGACTCTTCTCGCCACCCGAAAAACTGCTCACCGGCCGGTCTTCGCTGTTTCCTGCTAGGCCGAAGCGTCCCAAGAAGGTACGCAATGCCAGCGTGGTCTCCTGCGGAGCGACGCGCTCCATATGCTGTAACGGCGTCGCTGCACTATCCAGATTCTCCAGCTGGTGTTGAGCGAAATAACCTACGCGTATCTCGGGTGTTACTTCCAGCTTGCCGCTGCTAGGTTGCAACTCACCCACCAACAGTTTGATGAGCGTGGATTTGCCCGCGCCATTGGGGCCGAGCAAGGCAATACGCGCACCCGCACGCAACATCAGTTCGACTTTATTGAACAGGGTCTTCTCGCCATAGCCAAAGCCCATCTCTCTGGCCCGCATCAATAAATCTGGACTGCGCTCCGGTGCTTCTATCTGCAACTCGAAATGACCATCGGTAAGATGCGCTGGCGCGATGCGCACGATACGTTCCAAGGCCTTAATACGGCTCTGTGCCTGCTTGGCTTTGGTGGCCTGGGCGCGGAAGCGTCGCACAAAATCTTCCAGATGCGCGATCTGGTCCTGCTGCTGCGCAAACGCTTGGTTTTGTTGCGCGGCACGTTCGGCACGCGCGCGCTCGAAGGCATCGTAATCCCCCGCATAACTATCGATGACGCAGTCATGCACATGGGCAATACGGTTCACTGTGGCATTGAGGAACTCACGATCATGCGACACCAATAGGATGCTGCCCGGATAGCGCGCCAGATAATCCTCCAGCCACAGTATCGCTTCCAGATCCAGATGGTTGGTCGGCTCGTCCAGCAACAACAGATCAGCTCTACACATCAGCGCGCGCGCCAGATTCAGCCGCATGCGCCAACCGCCCGAGAAGCTGCTCACGGCGCGCGTCAACGTATCGCTGGCGAAGCCTAGGCCGTTGAGCAATTGCGCGGCACGCGCTGGTGCGCCATAACCGTCTATAGACTCGAAGTGCTGCTGCGCGGCAAACCAAGCTGCGTCGTGCTGGGCACCGGCGAGTGTCTTTTCCAACTGACGCAACACCGCATCGCCATCCAACACAAACTCTAGCGCGGACGAGGATGAATTCTCTATCTCTTGCTCGACAAATGCCAAGCTCTTGCCCGACTGCAAGGACAGCTCACCGCTATCGACTTGCAACTCGCCGCGTATCAAACGGAACAAGGTAGATTTTCCGCAACCGTTCTGCCCAACCAGACCGATGCGCTGGTTGGCGAACACTTGTAAATTGGCTTGTTGAAACAGTGGTTGACCGCCCTGTAAGAAGGTCATGTTTTGAATGTTTAGCATAGCGCGATGATACCAGAGAGCCCGTGAATATCTGGCCGCTCAAGCCTTGAAATGACACGCACTGATGTGTTGCAACAATCCTGCTGCGGCATCCTCCACCATATCCAACACGCGCTCGAAACCATCCTCACCACCGTAGTAGGGATCGGGCACCTCCCGCTCGCGGTGATGATGGGCATACTCTAAAAACAAGTGCGCCTTGGTCTTGCTGTCCTTGGGCATCAATCTATTTAGTATCGCCAGATTGGCGCGATCCATCGCCAGTACATAATCGAAACGCGAAAAATCGGCCGCTTCGACCTGCCGACCGCGCAAATCGGACATCTCGAAACCGCGCTGCTGTGCGGCACGCTGAGTGCGGCTGTCAGGCGGTGCGCCGATGTGATAATCGTGTGTGCCCGCCGAATCGATCACAATCTGCTCGGCCAGACCGGCACGCTCAACGTATTGGCGAAACACCGCCTCTGCTGTTGGGGAACGGCAGATGTTGCCCATACAGACGAATACCACGAAAACTTTATCTTTATTAATCAATGTCATGAATTGCTTTTTTACGTAGAAAATTGCGAGACTAACATGTATTTCAACCGCATTGAAACTGCCATTCAGGCGTTAGGTTTTTGTCAGCGAACTGTCTTGGCGGATTTATCACGTAATCCTGTGCGCGTTACCGCCTGCTGAATATCCGTCAAAAGGCTGTCAGTTTGATAACGTGTGTCTTGCTCGCAACGTGTCACGACCGTTTGATACGCCTGTTCAATGCGCGCTAAAAATTCGGCCACTTCACGATTACTTAGCCCTAATCGGTTGCCATACGCGATCAGCTCAGCATCATTGGGGAAGGTTTTGCTCTTGTGCATTTTGAGTGCCATTTTTCCGTCTAGCTCGGGATACACATCGGTACACACCACGTCGTAGATAGGCGCAAGTCTTCGGGACGAAGCAGGATGTTCATAGAGCATGCCAAAATTCTTTAGGTGCGCATCGCCATCACGTAAGTAGCAGGACAGCACCACGCGTTCAAATAGTTTTTTAAGTTGTACAACACGATCCTCTCCAGCGTAAGTTTCAACGGCTTGGGCAATCATCTCGTAGCTGCCTTCATACTTGCGTTCTACAGTTCGGCCAGTCAATACGGCCATATCTTCAAAACCCAACGGTGTGCCATCCTGAGTTCGGTCAAAACGCGACATGATAAATAACATTCCATCATCCGATAACCAAAACTGCGGCACTTCAAATCCTGCTTCGCGCGCCACCGACATACAAAAGAACTCATTGCGTGCCAGTCCCGGATAGTCACCCCCCTCGGCTTTGACGATGACGGTCTTGAGCGGAACAGTGGTGTGCTCAAGCAGCTTGTCATCACCCTCGGCAGCAAGTGGCACAAGTGCTTTGGGCTGAACGCCGGAGATGCCCGAGCCTAGTGCATACAAATCGACCAAGCGCGCAAACAGCGCACCAGAAGGCGATGAGAGTAAATCGTCTAAACGCTCTCCTGTACTTTGAGGAATGGTCTCACCCGGTAAGGCATAGCTTAAGCGTCCGATTTGATTGCCACCCGCAAGGAATAGCAACAGCATGTCACTGGGCGCACCTAAGCGTTTCAAGCGTTCTTCAATGATGTAACGCAGATAGCCTTCAGGACGATTCATGGCGAATACACCCATGAGGTCGCCACTGGCATAACTCTCTTCGCGAACAGGCATCACCAGCGAGACGGCAGCTTCATCTGCCACTCGCTGATAATTAAAGACGTAACGGCTTTTTTTGCTCAGCAGCCGGCTGATACCTTGGGGCGTATGAATTTCAAGCTGATGGATCTTATTGAAGAGTTTCTCAATATCGAAAGTCTGAGGCGTGTTCATTCGTCATCCTTAAAGGTTGCCGCGAGTTCTTCAAAGACCACCGTGTCTTTGGGGCGCAACACCAGTTCATAGCCCAAGCTATTGACCAGTTTGCACAACTCTTTAACGCCCACATTTTCTGCTGCCTCGGCATTGGTGATGGTGCGACGTGAAACGGCGGCACGTTCAGCCAACAGTGTCTGACTGAGTTTGCGGCTACGACGGAGGGATTTAAGCTCAGCGGCCAATCGTTCTGGATTGGTGATGGGCTGACTCAGAATTAAATTGCGCGTTTTCATGCGCAAATAATACATCAATAAAATATAATGCGCATTATATTGCGCTAATCAGATAGATTGCAGCTTCACTGTATGACTCAGACTATACAAATAGTGCGATTGCTAGCTTGGTTCGTCGCTTTTGAATATCTCGCCTTGAGGATATTGCTGGTCGAAAAGACTTTCGCATTCCAGCATCAGCGATTGGGCGATACTCGACTGATAATTCGGGTCTAGCGATTCCATCATTTCGTGAACCGTATAAAGCCCCGCTTCACGTGTCAACGTGGTCGCGATCTGCTTGGCGAATTGGTCGCTTAACTCGGACAATTCTTTGCGCACAGCCAACGCCAGACGGAGTTTATTTCGCGCCAGCCAATCAGCGGCGAGCGTAGCACCTTGAGATTGGGTTAGCCATTGCTGATGCTCGTAATAGAGAGAGAGTTTTTCTGCGACGAGGGCAAAAATCAAAGCAATGCAAATACCTCGATTGGTTACCAGCGTGTTTACGTCGTTCTGCAAGGGCATGTCACTGGGATAAAAGTAATGGATGATTCATCATACCGATTTGAACGGATCTTGACGTATCGCTAAGGCATGGTGACCATCAACTAGGGAATATCGCCAGTCCAGATATTACAACGCCCTACTTTCGGTCGCATGCAGCAGATACTTTAAGGCCATCATCTCAATCTCATTTTCAGACACGCCCAGTCGCTCGGCTAGCGTTGCCCGCATCTGAGTCAGGTCATCTAGGTTTTTCTGGGTATCCGGATTTTCCGGTGGGTTTAGAGCTTTGAGTGGGGAAGGTTGATTTTTTATTCTCCGGATTTTCTGGTGGGTGGAGATGCTTAGCCCACAGTAGCTTGACACAATTCCCCAAGTAGCTAGAATCACAAAACGCCTGCCGCCTCGGGCTATTAAAGACTCAGGGCATTCCAACTAGCCGCAAGGCATCAGTAGTACCAAACAGGACTATTCCGTCCGCCAATTTCAAGAACGGTGGTGGTAGCGCTTTTTCAGCGCAAGCTTTATCACGACCGTTTTTATAGTCAACAGTTTTCCATCTTCATGATGGTAAAACGGCGTCGCACTTAGCGGCATTTCAAACCAACCTGTAATCCCATATTTATCAAACTGGAAATCAGGTTGCAAAACAGGCGCAGAACATCGCGTAAACCATAACTTTAAACAGGAGGTGACAAA
>JAVHRA010000181.1:0-2108 GCA_036171395.1 Gallionella sp.
CACCCGCGTGACCGTACCAGTGGGCGAAGACATCGGTTTCCTACCTGGCACCGAGGAAGAGAAGATGAACCCTTGGATGGGTGCATTGGAAGACAATCTGGACGTATTGAACAAGACCGAAGAAGAAGGTGGTGACTGGGGCCGAGCCGCGACACGCGACCTGATACGCTCACGCGTCAAAGTGAAGTCGCTCAACTTCATGCGCGGCCGTACCTTCCTCAACAAATATCTCATCATCGATGAAGCGCAGAACCTCACGCCCAAACAAATGAAGACCCTAGTGACCCGTGCCGGCCCTGGTACCAAGGTGGTATGCATGGGTAACATCGCGCAGATTGATACGCCCTATCTGACCGAGGGCAGCTCCGGTCTGACTTATGTGGTGGATAGATTCAAAGGTTGGGAACACGGCGGTCATGTCACTTTGATGCGCGGTGAACGTTCTCGTTTGGCCGACCACGCCGGCGAAGTGCTGTAAACCGTGAGCGACACGGCGAAGAAATCCGATGCCGAATGGCGCGAACAACTCACCGCAGAACAATATGCGGTGACACGCCAGTGCGGTACCGAACATCCTTTTACCGGCCTATATTGGGATTGTCACGACGCAGGCATGTATCGATGCATCTGTTGTGACAGCCCTTTGTTTGATGCCACTACTAAATTTGATTCGGGTTCCGGTTGGCCCAGTTTTTACGCACCCGAACACGCAGAACGTATTTTGATAAAGCGCGATAGCAGTCACGGCATGGTGCGTGACGAAGTGTGTTGCAAACAGTGCGGCGCGCATTTGGGCCATGTATTTCCCCACGGTCCTCAACCCACGGGCTTACGTTATTGCATCAACTCAGCCTCACTTACTCTAGCTAAAAAATAACTCACCTATGAAACTTCTTTTCGATCTCTTCCCCATCCTGTTGTTCTTCATCGCCTTCAAACTCCAGGGCATCTATATTGCTACCGCTGTCGCCATTTTGGCGACCGTGGCACAAATTGCTTGGAGCAAGTTCAGACATGGCAAGATAGACACGATGTTGTGGATCAGCTTCGCCATCATCACTGTATTCGGCGGGGCCACGCTGATTTTGCATGATGAGACCTTCATCAAGTTCAAACCCACAGTGTTGTATTGGCTGTTCGCTGCAATACTGCTGATCTCAAATGTGTTCTTCCACAAGAATCTGATGCGTAGCCTGTTGCATGAAAAATTGGCATTACCGGTGCACGCTTGGGACCGCTTGAATCTGATGTGGGGAGTGTTCTTCTTGGTGCTGGGTTTCATCAACCTGTATGTCGCGTTTAATTACTCGACTGATGCCTGGGTGAATTTTAAGTTGTTCGGTTTCACCGGATTGATGTTGGTCTTCATCCTCGGTCAGGGTGTGTGGTTGAGCAAATATGTAGATGAGAAAAAAGAGCGTAACTGATTTTATCTAAGTCTCATTCGCCAGTAAAAATTCATCTAGGATACGCTCTAGATACCTTGCTTTTTTAATAACTATTTTTCCAACTAGAAATTCTGCTCAACGAAAAGAAGGACACGATACGTGTCCTTCTTTTCGTTGAGCAGACAGTCTTAGCAAGACGAACCGATTACAAGCACAAGTTGCGCTTCAATCTCACCCACCTTACTTTTCGCCACGCAGCGTAATCTCAACGCGGCGATTAGGTTGCAGGCAGGCTACCTGCTTTGCTTTGCTCGTCTTGTTGGAACAATTCACAATCGGCTTAGATGATCCGCCGCCCTTGCTACTAATCTTCTCTACCGCGATTCCCTTGCTAGACAGATATTGTTTGATACGTTCCGCACGTGCTTCTGATAGTTGTTGGTTCTTAGATTCATTACCATCCGAACGTAGTCTGTCGGTATAACCGACCAACTTCACTTCTTTGATCTCAGTCCACTCCTTGATGGCGTCAGCGAGTTTATCCAAACTTGCTGATGCGCCGCTGACCAACTGATCGCTAGCAAACACAAACAGTGCATCACCCGACAAAGTAAACTTCTCGACGTTGCGTACACCAGCGCCATCCCCCGTACCGGCACCCACGCCGGCCAGCGCCAAACCCTTAGCTTTGGCATCGTCTTTACCGCAGTTATCCATAGC
>JAVHRA010000182.1:0-2079 GCA_036171395.1 Gallionella sp.
TAGACGCTGCTGATGGTGCAGTCCTGATAATGCGCGGTAACGCGGCCATGCTCATCACTGCTTAGGCGTGCGTTCAAAGTAGCTAAATCGTGTTGCGGATTTTTCATACATGCTCACCGATCGAGGTTGCGACCCTCTCACTTAAATAAAAAAAAGGGCACCTTGCGGTGCCCTTGAACTGAAGCATGATGCTTCAGGGGAGGAGCTGAAAATTAGATGTTGTAAGCACGTTCGCCGTGGGCTGTAGTATCCAGACCTTCGCGTTCTGCTTCTTCAGGGACACGCAGACCCATCACCATGTCGATCAGTTTGAACAGCACGAAGCTGACTACACCAGACCACAAGATTGTGACGCCTACACCCCATGCTTGGCTGACCAGTTGGCCGGAGATCGAGTACTCGGCAACCTTGCCTGCTGCGTAGTCGTACACACCGGTACCACCGAGGCTAGGAGCAGCCAGTACGCCAGTTGCCATCGCACCCAGGATACCGCCTACACCGTGCACACCGAATACGTCCAAGGAGTCATCGATGCCCAACAGTTTCTTCAGGCCAGTCACACCCCACAAGCACAACACACCCGCCGCCAGCCCCAACACGATGGCGCCCATCGGTCCGATGAAACCACACGCTGGAGTCACCGCTACCAAGCCTGCTACCGCACCGGATGCCAGACCCAACATGCTAGGTTTGCCCTTGTATATCCACTCGGCCAGCATCCAGGAGAACGCTGCTGCGGCTGTCGCCACCACGGTGTTGACCATCGCCAAAACTGCTGTACCAGTCGCTTCCAAGTTAGAGCCGGCGTTGAAACCGAACCAACCCACCCACAACAGCGATGCACCGATCATGGTCATGGTCAGGCTGTGTGGAGCCATAGGCTCTTTGCCGTAACCGATACGCTTGCCCAACACCACTGCGCCCATCAGAGCCGCCATCGCCGCGTTGATATGCACTACGGTACCGCCAGCGAAGTCCAATGCACCCTTAGCGAACAGGAAGCCAGAAGGATCAGCGTAAGCGGAAGGGCCGCCCCAGTACCAAACCATATGCGCGATAGGCAGGTAGGAGAAAGTGAACCACAATCCAGCGAACACCAGCAGTGCGGAGAACTTGATACGCTCAGCGAAACCACCAACTGTCAGCGCCACAGTGATTGCAGCGAAGGTCAATTGGAACACCATGAACAACATCTCAGGGATGACCACACCTTTGCTGAAAGTCTCAGCCACTGCATCGGGTGTCACGCCAGCCAAGAAGGCCTTGGAGAAGCCGCCGATGAACTCGACCATGCCACCGCCGGTGAAGGCCAAGCTGTAACCGTAAGTGACCCACAAGATGGCAATCAGACAGAAGATCGCGAACACTTGTGCCAATACGGACAGCATGTTCTTGACGCGTACCAAACCACCGTAGAACAGAGCCAAGCCTGGCAGTGTCATGAGGATGACGAGGATGGTGGCGACCAACATCCAGGCAGTGTCGCCCTTGTTGGGTACAGGCGTTGCAGCAACTTCTGCTGCAACAGGTGCTGCGACTGCAGCTGCTGCATCGGCTGTAGTCGCAGCGACAGCGGATACCGCTGCAGCGACTTCTTCAGCACCGGCTGTGACGGACACGCCGCACAGCACAGCCAGCATTGCGAATAATGCGATGAATTTTGACATGCTCATTCTCCTTAGAGTGCTTCCACGCCGGATTCACCGGTGCGAATGCGGATCACTTGTTCTATTGGGCTGACGAAGATCTTGCCGTCGCCAATCTTGCCGGTATGGGCTGCCTTCTCGATGGTCTCGACCACCTGATCCAGCAACTCGTCTTTCACTGCCGCTTCCAGCTTCACTTTGGGCAGAAAGTCCACTACATATTCGGCACCGCGATACAACTCGGTGTGTCCTTTTTGTCTACCGAAACCTTTTACCTCGGTGACGGTGATGCCTTGCACGCCGATGGCGGAAAGTGCTTCACGCACTTCGTCCAGCTTGAAGGGCTTGATGATAGCTGTGACCATTTTCATAATTTTCTCCCGTGATAAAAATTGTATTACTCGTTCTTCCCCTCTCCCATTTACGGGGGAGG
>JAVHRA010000183.1:0-2079 GCA_036171395.1 Gallionella sp.
CCGCGCCAAACGTGATCACCGGGCCGAACACCGGATCGGTGGTCACACCTATCATTAGTTCGCGACCGCCGGGCTTGACGATCATAGGCTCGATGGAGATGCCCTCGATGCGCGCACTCGGCTGGTTGCGCTGTACGTTGTCCATAATGTGCTGATGCGCCGCGCGCACTTCTTGTGCGTTGCGCAGATTGAGCATCACGCCGCCTACATCACTCTTGTGTGAGATGTCATGCGAGTTGATCTTCATCGCCACCGGGAAGCCGAGTTGTTGGGCGATCAGCAGCGCTTCATTGGGGGAGTGCGCCACCATAGTTTTGGCGACCGGAATATGGAAAGCTGATAGCAGAGCTTTGGATTCCATCTCGGTGAGCACCTTGCGATGCTCCTGCATCGCGCCTTCTATGATGAGACGGGCGCTGTCTACATCCGGTTCGATATGGTGTGAGAACGGGCCGGGCATCTGCATGAGCAGTTTTTGGTTGCGATAGTAGGCGGACAGATGCGCGAATACTTCGACCGCAGGCTCTGGGGTACGGAAGTATGGTTTGTGTGCCGCAGCAAAGGCTTTGCGTGCCTCGGCCACTTGGGTGTCACCCATCCAGCAGGTCAGCAGCGGTTTGCTGTGGGTGTTGGAGAGTTCGATCATGACCTGCGCCGATTCCAGCGGTTTGGTCATCGCTTGCGGCGTGAGGATGGCGAGTACGCCATCGACACGGTCATCTTCCAGACACGCTTTAACGGCGTGCAGGTAGCGGTCAGCCTGTGCATCACCGATGACATCTACCGGATTGGCATGCGGCCAAGTGGCGGGCAGATAGTTGTTGAGGTACTCGATGGTGCTATCAGATAAGGTCGCCATGGTCAGGCCCAAGTCGGAAGCGCGGTCGGTGGCCATCACGCCGGGACCGCCACCATTGGTGACGATGGCGAGACGGTCGCCTACTGGACGGAAGCCGCACGACAATGCTTTAGCTGCGGTAAATAATTGTGTGATGGTCTGTACGCGTACTGCACCGGCACGGCTCACCGCCGCGTCGAACACATCGTCTGCACCGACTAGCGAGGCGGTATGCGACATCGCCGCCTTGGAGCCGGCTGCATGACGGCCGACCTTGACCAACACGACTGGTTTGATACGTGCCGCCGCGCGCAACGCACTCATAAAACTGCGTGAATTGCGTATCCCTTCTATGTACATGAGGATGCTGTGGGTGTTGGGGTCGGACACCAGATAGTCGAGGATCTCGCCGAAGTCCACATCGGTCGATGAACCCATCGAGACCACGCTGGAGAAGCCCACGTCGTTGTGTTGCGCCCAGTCCAAAATGGCGGTGCACAGTGCGCCGGATTGGGAGACGAAGGCGATGTTGCCAGCGTTCGCGCCGCCCTTATTGAAGGTGGCGTTCAGTCCGATTGAGGGGCGCATGATGCCCAGACAGTTTGGCCCGATCAGGCGGATGTTGTAGCGATGTGCGGCTGCAATCAATTCTTTCTCCAGCGCCACACCTTCCGCACCGGCTTCGCCGAAACCGGCGGTGATGATGACGGCTGCCTTGACACCGTGCAGACCACATTCTTCTATGATGCCGGGCACGCTCTTGGGCGGGGTGGCAATGATCACCAGTTCCACGGGGGCATCGATGTCGCTAATCGAGGCATAGGCTTTTTGCCCTTGTACTTCGGTACTCTTGGCGTTGATGGGGTAGAGCGCACCTTTGAAACCGCACTCCAACATGTTCTTGAAAACAATCTGTCCAACGGCATCGACCCGGTCGCTGGCGCCGAACACGGCGACGGATTGGGGAGCGAAAAGGGTGTTGAGGTAATGCTTGCCCATGAGATTTTTATTAGCCGTATTGATAAGCTGGTTATGATAGCACTGTCGTATTGCCTAACTGTAACGGAGTAACAATTGCAGACCGCTTATATCAGCCACCCGCTGTGCCGGAAGCACGACATGGGTGCACATCATCCCGAATGTCCGGCACGTATTCCTGCCATCGAGGATCAGTTGATCGCTTCCGGGCTGATGGATTATCTACAGCATCACGATGCGCCGGAGGCCACGCGCGAACAGCT
>JAVHRA010000184.1:0-2074 GCA_036171395.1 Gallionella sp.
AGAAATTATTGCAAAAAGGCGCTGCGGCTTTGTCCGATGCGGAATTGCTGGCGATTTTTTTGCGCACGGGTGTGGTGGGCAAGAGCGCGGTCGATCTGGCGCGCGAGTTACTCAATCGCTACGGCACACTGACGCAACTGTTTGCCGCCAGCGAGGCCGATTTTTGTGCGATACATGGCATGGGGCAGGCGAAATATGTGCAGCTGCAAGCGGTGCTGGAGATGTCGCGACGCGCCCTGCAGGAGACCTTGCAACGCGGTGACGCATTGAACTCGCCACGCGCAGTGCGTGACTATTTGCAACTGCTGCTGGGCGGTCGCCAGCAAGAGGTGTTTGCGGTGTTGTTCCTCGACACCCAACACCGAGTCATCGCCACAGAAGAGTTGTTCCACGGCACACTCAGTCAGACCAGCGTCTATCCGCGCGAAGTAGTGAAGCGTGCTCTGGCGCTCAATGCGGCCGCCGTTATCCTCGCGCACAATCATCCATCCGGTGTTGCCGAACCCAGCTCGGCAGACGAGCTCATCACCGGCGTGCTCAAGCAAGCATTGGCCTTGGTCGACGTGCGCGTGCTGGATCACTTCATTGTGGCGACTGGCACCACGCTTTCATTCGCGGAGCGTGGTCTGCTTTAAGTGAGCTGCCCATCCCTGCATCGCGCACCACTATAGTGCCCATCCTTGGTGCATCGCAGAAGAATCGCACCAATCTGGCTCGAAATTTTTTGTCCTTATCAGCAAAAAATCACTCTATCCATTGAATGTCAGTCACTTATAAAAGTGGAACACATCTTGCTTACAATAGCGGCTTCGCACTAAAGGAGAGAACGATGGGGAATTTAACGACGGGGAATGATGCGTTATTTATATTGCTGGGCGCGATCATGGTATTGGCGATGCACGCCGGCTTTGCCTTTTTGGAACTGGGCACGGTGCGCAAGAAGAATCAGGTGAATGCGCTGGTTAAGATCTTGACCGACTTTGCGGTCTCAACACTTGCTTATTTTTTCATCGGTTACGTCATCGCCTACGGCGTCAACTTTTTCACCGGTGCGGAACAGCTTGCGGCCAAAAATGGTTACGAGTTGGTGAAGTTTTTCTTCCTGCTCACCTTCGCAGCGGCCATCCCCGCCATCGTCTCGGGCGGCATCGCCGAGCGCGCTAAATTCAATCCGCAGATGGCTGCGACTTTTATGCTAGTCGGCTTTGTCTACCCTTTCTTTGAAGGCATCGCTTGGAACCATCGTTTCGGTATACAGGACTGGTTGAATGCAAGCTTCGGCGCCGAATTCCATGACTTCGCCGGTTCGGTGGTGGTGCATGCGGTGGGCGGTTGGATAGGCTTGGCCGCCGTGCTGTTGCTAGGTGCGCGTCGTGGTCGTTATAACAAAGAAGGCCGTATCTCCGCGCATCCGCCTTCCAGCATCCCGTTCCTGGCATTGGGCGCATGGATACTGACCGTGGGTTGGTTCGGTTTTAACGTGATGTCGGCGCAGACGCTCAACAACATCAGCGGCCTGGTCGCGGTCAACTCTTTAATGGCGATGGTGGGCGGCACTCTGACCGCCTTGTGGTTCGGCAAGAACGATCCCGGCTTCTTGCATAACGGCCCCTTGGCTGGATTGGTCGCGGTGTGTGCCGGTTCAGATTTAATGCATCCTATTGGCGCGCTGATCGTCGGCGGCGTGGCAGGTGCATTGTTCGTGGTGATGTTCACCCTGACGCAGAACCGCTGGAAGATAGACGACGTGCTCGGTGTGTGGCCCTTGCACGGCTTGTGTGGCGCATGGGGCGGTATCGCTGCCGGCATCTTTGGTCTCAAGGCCTTCGGTGGGGTAGGCGGCATCAGCTTTATGTCGCAACTGTGCGGCACCTTGCTGGGCATCAGCATCGCCTTCGCCGGCGGTTACGCGGTGTATGCCTTGCTAAAGAAGACCGTGGGCATCCGTCTCGATGCGGAGGAGGAGTTTAACGGTGCCGACCTATCGATACACAAGATCAGTGCGACAGCGGAACGCGAGTCCGGCTGGTAATTTTTAACGGCACGCAGCACAAAAAAAGGGGAGCTAAACAGC
>JAVHRA010000185.1:0-2066 GCA_036171395.1 Gallionella sp.
CCGCACACGCCGCAATCAGCAAGTACACCAGCGCATCGCTCCACAAGATGACAGGTATGACGCTCATAAAACACCCCACCCCGTCATTCCCGCGCAGGCGGGAATCCAGCTAATTAGTAAGCTCGCGCATAGCGCGACAAAACCTTGGCGTTGTTCGCTACGCGAATTTTTTTTCTTGGCTAGATTCCCGCCTGCGCGGGAATGACCAACTCTAAAAAATTGCATCATTGCAACCTCACCCGTGGATCAACCACGGTATAAGAAATATCGGTGAGGATAAGCCCGACGATATACAGCACCGAACCCAGGAACACCATGGCACGCACCACGCTGAAATCCTGCGCGTTGATCGCGTCTATGGTGTAACTACCCAAGCCGGGGATGCCGAAAAACGACTCCGTGAGCAAGCTGCCCATGAATAGCAACGGGATGACCACCACCACACCGGTGAGTATCGGAATCATGGCGTTCTTCAACACATGTGTGAACAATACACGCAGCTCGGAGAGGCCTTTGGCGCGTGCAGTGCGCACATAGTCCTTGCCGATCTCTTCGAGAAAGATGGTGCGATACCAGCGACTGCTCGAACCGATGCCGCCCAGCACGCCGATGACGACAGGCAACACCACAAACTTGAAACTATCCGCGCCGCTGGCGTAACCGGAGATAGGCACGAGGTGCCACAACTTGCTCACTAGAAATTGCCCGCCGATGATGTAGAACAATCCCGAGATGGACATCAGCAACACGCACAGCGCCACACCCGCCATATCCAGCGCCGTGCCACGGAACAGCGTCATCAATAGTGCGAAGCTGACATAGGCGAACAAGCCGATGATGAAGGTAGGCAAGGCGATGGCCAGACTGGGACCCATGCGCGTGGCGATCTCGCGACTGATGCTGCGCCCGTCATCCGAGTAGCCGAAATCTAAAGCGAACATGCTGGCGGATTTATGCCAGAAGATAGTGGCGGTGATTTTTTCCGTGCCACTCGCTGCGCTATTCAGCAGCATCGGTTTATCGTAGCCGCGCTGCTGCTTCCATTTCTCGATCGCCTCCGGCGTGACGCGCTTGATACCCAACTGCATACGCGCCATATCGTCCGGCGTGTTGACCACAAAGAACAAGGCGAAAGTGAGCAGATTCACCCCGATGAGGATGGGCAGTGCGTAGAGGATGCGGCGGATAAGGTAGGCAATCATGAACGATCCAGCGGACTCACTACACCCTTGCCGCCCTTGTTCAGCACATGGGTATAGATCATGGTGGTGGAAACATCGGAATGACCGAGCAATTCCTGCACGGTGCGGATGTCATAGCCGGATTGCAGCAGGTGCGTGGCAAAGGAATGACGCAGCGTATGCGGCGTGGCGGGCTTGGTCAGCTCGGCATCGCGCACCGCCTGCTTCACCGCGCGCTGCACCCCCTTCTCATCGACATGATGGCGGCGCGTCTTACCAGAACGCGGATCGACCGACAGACTCTTCGACGGGAAAATATATTGCCAGCCCCATTCACGTCCGGCATTCGGATATTTTTTGTCTAGCGCGAAAGGCAGATACACCTCGCCGTATCCCAGTGCCACATCCTCTTGGTGCAAGGCTTGGACTTTCGCCAGATGAATCTTGAGCGAAGCAATCACGGCTTCCGGCAACATCGTCACTCTATCTTTGAATCCTTTGCCTTCGCGCACCACAATCTCTCGCCGCTCGAACTCCACATCCTTCACGCGCAAGCGCACCGCTTCCATCAGCCGCATCCCGCCACCGTATAGCAAAGAAGCGATCAACAGATGCGTGCCCCGCAAATGCGACAACACCGCCTGCACCTCGCTCACAGTCAGCACCACAGGCAAACGCTTCGGGGCTTTGGCTTGCGTGATGTTATCCAACCAAGGCAGTTTTATTTCCAACACCTCACGGTAAAGAAACAGAATCGCGCTCTTGGCTAAGTTTTGCGTGGAAGCCGCAACCTTGCCGACCACCGCAAGATGCGTAAGGAAAGTCTCGATCTCCTGCGCGCCCATATCTTTCGGATGACGCTTGCCGTGAAAGAAAATATAACGT
>JAVHRA010000186.1:0-10014 GCA_036171395.1 Gallionella sp.
CCATCGAAAATACCCAAACCCACCATGGAGTCACCTGCCACCCGCATAAAGAAAGTGGACTCCTTATGTCGTACCAGATGATCATCTAAACTGAGTCGGCCTTCGATGTAGTCGTCGGCAGGTGAGGGAAAGCCAGCCGGTACGGCACTGCGCAGCAAGGCGTACTGGCGATGAAATAGTTCTTTGTTCGGATAGGTCAACGAGAGTAAAGAAGAGGGCATGGAACGGCGGCTATGACTGAGAGTTGGCATAATCTATCTCCGGTATTTGCGTATCAAACCGACCAGCACGCCAAATATCTCCAAGGTGCCGTGCGGATGTATCACGGGAAAAGCAGGATTGGCGGGGCGCAGAATGAATTGGCCGCGCTCCTTATCTAGGGTCTTGAGGGTGAACTCGTTGTCCACGATGGCTACCACGATGTCGCCGATATTGGCGGTCATGCGTTTCTCTACCACCGCCACGTCACCATCATGAATGCCGGCATCAATCATGGATTCGCCCTTGACCGTGATTAGTGTGGTCTTGGAGGGGGTGTCGATGAGCATCTCGTCGATGATGAAATAGTCGCCCTGGGTATCTGTGACTGATACTGGCATACCGGCTTGCACAGTTGATTCGGCCAATGGGCGGGCAAAGAACTGGCGCGTAGGGACCCATACCGCATCGGGGGTGCGCTCTAAAAATCCGGCCGCACACAAACGATCCAGTATGGCTTTCACCCAAGATTTTGAGGTGATGCCAAACACCTCACACAATTTGGCATAAGAGGGGATGCTCTTCCAATCTGCGTAGTAATCCTGCAACTTGTTGAGATATTCGCCATCCTTGGGATTGGCACTGGGAGCATCAGAGTTTTGAAAATCAGTCATGGCACGCATCCTACAGAACGAACGTACTGTGACTGTAAAGAACGAACGTTCTCTTGTCAACCAATATGCGGGAAGAGGCTAAAAGGCCAGCTCCATGCGGCGGCGTTATTTTTGATATTCGGAATATTTCTTGTTGCTGCCGCGCACCAACTCGGCAGGGTAGCGTTGTGCATTCTTGTCCAATTTGCGCAGCGCGGCATCCAGTAAGTCTATGCCTAGCGTGTCTGATAAGCGGGTCAGGTAGAGCAACACATCGGCCAATTCTTCGCCGACCTTTAGCTTCTTTTCCGCACTCAGGCTGGTCGATTCGACTGGAGTGAGCCATTGAAAATGTTCCAGTAGTTCGGCTGCTTCCACCATCATCGCCATGCTCAGGTTCTTAGGCGTATGAAACTGTTCCCAGTCGCGCTCGGCAGCGAACACGCGCAACTTGTCACGCAACAAAATGAGATCGTGTGGGGTAGACATCGTGGGCTCCTGTTATACAGATATAGTGCCTGCTGTTTACCCGATTTTACCCGCGAGCGCGATGAGAAGTCCGCAACTTATTGAAAATAAAGCAGCTGTGTGCGGGAATATGGAAAAAGAAAAAGGACTCAGAGAGTGTCTGAGTCCTTAATATTGGTGGAGACGGCGGGAATTGAACCCGCGTCCGCAAGTCCTCTACAGGTAGTTCTACATACTTAGTCTGGTTATTTAATTTTATCCAGGACACGCCAACCGACAGGCTGGTACTGGACGAGTCACCTTAATTTTAGCTTCGGACAAAGTAACCCTGCCCGACACGATTTCATGTATTTACCTCACTCATCTCCGTCTTGCGACTTCGAGCCACTCCATGAACAGCGTGGTGTGAGGTCTAGCTGATTAAGCAGCTAAAGCGTAGTTTTCGTCGTTTGCGACTATTGGTTTCCAGCTGTTTTACGAGGTTGCGGGTCCTCGGTATGCCCCACTCTGCTTTGTAACCCACGTCGAAGCCAAGTCGTCCCCGGGTGTTATACAGCGGTGTGATTGTATCAGCTTTTGTTGTTCTGCAAGTGGCGGGCAAAGTGCCGGTCGGCACGGATGGCGTGCGCTGAGAACCAGTCTAGCATCAATAATTCGGTGCGATAGGCCAGATAGCGTGCGTCCTCGGTACCGCTCCGCATACGGGTTTGCAGTTCTTGGTAGCGTTTGATGAAATGCTGGTGCTCCTGTAGATGACTTTCCAAAAATGGGTAGTCGTGCTCACGCATTAGCGCTTCTTCCATAGGAAAAAGTTGCTCGCAGTGAGTGTCTAGGTAAATGTAGATGTCATCAAAATCTTGAGACTGGCCCTGTCTGACCCGCAAGCCATACTGATTGATGCGTTCTAGCATCTCTTGATGGGCTTTATCTAAAGTAGGGACGTTGGTCTGGAACTCACTTTGCCAAGTGGCCTGTAAGTCTAACTCGCCAGTCCCCATATGCTGGTTGGTGGCTTGGTAGGTATAGCAGCGTTCCAAATAAATATGCGCGGGTAAATCGTCTGGACAAATCTTTATGCATTGCTGAAACAAGGGTAGGGCGCGGTCTATCAGTTTGAGGTGGTAATAGGCGACTGCCTGTTCAAAGTATTCCAAGCTATTGAGTTTGGCTTTACGCACTGCATCGCTATCGTTGTCGAATACTTCGTAGATGGATAGTGGCTGAGATTTCCCTTTGACGCGGAAACGGTCCAAGAAACGTATCAGATAATGGTCGGGGCGACTCAAGTCATACAGTGTATTGTGACTAATGAGTAATTTGGTGTTGTAGGTCTTGTTGGCTTCCTCCAAACGTGCTGCCAGATTGACCGCATCCCCGATTACGGTGCTATCCATACGGTTGATGCCGCCCACCGTACCTATCATCACCATACCAGTGTTGAGTCCTATGCCTATCTGTATAGGTTTATAGCCGGCCCGTTTGCGTCCGGCATTGTAGAAATTCAAGCGCTCTAACATGGCGATGCCGCCGGCAACTGCATCGTCCGCACTTGTTTCAAACAACGCCATGATGGCATCACCTATATATTTATCGATGATGCCGTGGTGGCGGGTAATGACGGGTTCCATCTGACTGAGATAGGAGTTGATGAACTCAAAGTTCTCGGTCGGTGTCATGGTCTCGGAGAGATGGGTAAAGTCGCGGATGTCAGCGAACATGATGCTTAGTTTGCGTTCAACTTGGTCGCCCAGTTTTACATCGACAATGCTTTTGGCTTGCATCAAACTGAGTAATTGATGAGGGACGAGGCGGCCATAAGCGGCTTCGGTCTGGTGTAGTAATGCCAGTGCTTGTTGATGGGCGATGATGACTTTGTGCAATATCTCCTGTATGCCCTCTTGCTCGGGCGCTACGGGGGTGGGCTCCTGATCATCGGCAGTGCTCATATCAGTGTTCTGGTAAACGTTGGATAGATGATACCTGTGTTCAGTGGGGCAGGTAACTGAGTAGCTGCAAGGGATGATCCAAACTGCCATAAGCTTGCCAATTTGCGATGGATACGTCATCACTGACGTATCCATAGTTAGCGATGATGCCGCGCATCGCTACGGCATTCGCCGCTTCCATGTCGCGTCTGTCATCCCCCAGATACAGACACTCGGTTGCTGTGACGCCTATCTTCTCGCAGGCTCTGAGCATGGGTTCAGGATGAGGCTTGGCATGAGCGCAGGTGTCGCCACTGATCAAACATGCGGCGCGTTCGGCATAGCCCAGTGCCTGCATCAGCGGCACTGTAAATCGCTGTGGTTTATTGGTGACGATGCCCCAAGCGACATTGCGTGACTCAAGCGTAGAAATCAGCTCGGCCATCCCCTCGAATAGCTTGGTATGCACACAGATATTATCGGTATAGTGCGCTAAAAAAATGTCACGTAGTGCTGTGAATTCAGGGGAATCAGGTGTTACGCCCATGCCGGTCTTGAGCAACCCCGCCGAACCATGCGAAGCCTGTGGACGTAATACTTGCAAGGGAAGTGGGGGTAAATTACGTGTCGCGCGTACATGATTGAGCGCGGCAGCTAGGTCGGGCGCGGTGTCGGCGAAGGTGCCGTCCAGATCGAACAGGACGGCGCGTATCACTCTGCGTCCCTGCGGCAAGCGATCATGTAATTAACGTCGGTATCCTTGCCCAAGGAATAGACCTTGCTAAGGGGGTTGTAACTCATACCGATTAAGTCAACAACATTGAGTTGCGCATTGCGACAGGCTTGAGCCAATTCGGATGGCTTGAGGAATTTGGCATAGTCATGTGTACCGCGTGGCAGCATTTTGAGTACGTATTCCGCACCGATGATAGCGAACAGATAAGACTTAGGATTGCGGTTCAGGGTAGAAAAGAATACCCAGCCGCCCGGTTTGACCAGCTTTGCACACGCCGCAATAACGCTCGCCGGATCGGGTACATGTTCCAACATTTCTAGGCAGGTGATTACGTCGTAATGGGCGGGACATTCTTCAGCCAGTGACTCTACAGGTACTTTGCGGTAATCGACTTGCTGACCGCTTTCCAATAGATGCAGTTTGGCGACCTGCAGGGCTTTTTCAGACAAGTCTATGCCGGTGACCTGTGCGCCTGTTCTGGCCATGCTCTCGGAGAGGATGCCACCACCACAACCTACATCCAGCACGGTCTTACCGTTTAGTCCGGCATTACGCTCGATATAGTTCAAGCGCAGTGGATTGATCTCATGCAATGGCTTGAACTCACTGTGCGGATCCCACCATTTGTGCGCGAGTTGGGAGAATTTTTCGATTTCGATGGGATCGGCGTTGGACATGGAGAGGTTAAAACGATGAAATGAGGTCGCGACTGTAGCAAAACTTCAGGCTTTGCGCCAAATACTGACGAATGACTAGCCCTATAGGAGGGGTAGTTCGTGCCTGTGTGGCTGTGGTAAACTCGCAAGCTGTTTTTTAGCCTAAACCACCTGCCTATACCCATGACTCAATTCGCGAAAGAAACACTCCCCGTTAGCCTAGAAGAAGAGATGCGCAAGTCCTATTTGGACTATGCCATGAGTGTCATCATCGGGCGCGCTTTGCCGGATGTGCGTGACGGTTTGAAACCGGTGCACCGACGTGTCTTATTTGCGATGCATGAGTTGTCCAATGACTGGAATCGTGCCTATAAAAAGTCTGCCCGTATCGTCGGCGACGTAATCGGTAAATATCATCCGCACGGCGATACGGCGGTATACGACACCATCGTTCGTATGGCGCAGCCCTTCTCGCTGCGTTACACCTTAGTGGACGGGCAGGGTAACTTCGGCTCGGTGGATGGAGATAACGCGGCCGCGATGCGTTATACCGAGATCCGTATGGCGCGTATCGCTCATGAGTTACTGGCTGATTTAGATAAAGAGACTGTTGATTTCGGGCCGAACTACGATGGTTCCGAGCACGAACCCTTGGTATTCCCCTCGCGTTTCCCCAATCTGCTGGTGAACGGTTCATCCGGTATCGCGGTGGGGATGGCGACCAATATTCCGCCGCACAATCTGAACGAAGTGGTGGACGCCTGTTTGGCGCTATTGGCCAACCCCGAGCTGAGTGTCGATGAGTTGATCGAATATGTGCCAGCACCCGACTTTCCGACGGCTGGTTTCATCTATGGTCTGGCTGGCGTGAAGGAAGGTTACCGTACCGGTCGTGGTCGCGTCATCATGCGTGGCCGTACGCATTTTGAAGACATTGGTAAAGAACGCGAAGCCATCATCATCGATGAGCTACCGTATCAAGTGAACAAAGCAAACCTACTGATCAAGATCGGTGAGCTGGTGCGCGAAAAACGTCTCGAAGGCATCTCCGAGATTCGTGATGAATCTGATAAATCCGGTATGCGTGCGGTGATTGAGTTGAAGCGTGGCGAGAATGCTGACGTCATTCTGAACAAGCTTTATAAAGAGACACAGTTACAAGATAGTTTTGGCATCAACATGGTTGCCATCATTGATGGTCAGCCCAAATTATTGAATCTTAAGCAGATCATAGACGCATTCCTGCGTCATCGTCGCGAGGTCGTGACACGTCGAACTATTTTTGAACTGCGCAAGGCGCGTGAGCGCGGCCATGTTTTGGAAGGTCTGGCAGTAGCTTTGTCTAATGTGGATGAAATCATTGCGCTGATTAAGGCCGCACCATCCCCCGCTGATGCAAAACGTAGTTTGATGGAGCGCAGTTGGCGTTCTTCTCTGGTGGAGGATTTGCTGTCCCGTGTCAGTGACGCTTCGCGTCCTGATGGCTTGCTGCCCGAGTTTGGTCTGACAGGCGAAGGTGCATCACGTGGTTATCACATGTCCGATGCGCAAGCGCAAGCCATTTTGGAATTACGTCTGCAACGTTTGACAGGTTTGGAGCAAGACAAAATCGTAGGTGAATACCGTGAAGTGATGGATAAAATCACCGACTTGCTCGATATCTTGGCCAAGCCGGTGCGCGTCACTCAGATCATCGCCGATGAATTGGCCGCAGTGAAAGCGCAGTTCGGCGACAAACGTCGCAGTGAAATCATCTCGCATACGCATGATATGAGTATGGAAGACCTGATTGCGCCGGAAGATGTAGTGGTCACGCTATCGCACAGTGGCTACATGAAGGCGCAAGCCTTGGATGAATATCGCGCTCAAAAGCGTGGTGGTCGCGGCAAGCAAGCTACAGCGACCAAGGATGACGATTTCATCGACAACCTTTTTATCGCCAATACTCATAACAGTATCTTGTGCTTCTCCAATATGGGGCGCGTCTATTGGCTTAAGGTATATGAGTTGCCACAGGGCAGTCGTGCTTCGCGTGGTCGTCCTATCGTCAACTTATTGCAACTTGAAGCTGGCGAGAAGATCAACGCAATCTTGCCCGTGGTCGAGTTTAGCGAAGATAAATACATATTCTTCGCCACTGCACAAGGTACGGTTAAGAAGACGCCATTAGTCGATTTTTCTCGTCCTATGAAGCGTGGCATCATCGCCATCAACTTGGACGAAGGAGATTTCTTGGTCGGAGTCGCCATCACTGACGGTAGACATGATGTGATGTTGTTCTCGGACGGCGGCAAGGCGGTACGCTTTGACGAGGAAGATGTACGCGCCACTGGTCGTGCTTCGCGCGGTGTACGTGGTATGAAATTGGCTAAGGATAATCAGGTTATCTCCTTACTGGTGGCAGAAGATGAAGAGCAGAGCGTGTTGACGGCTACCGAAAACGGTTACGGTAAGCGTAGCCCTATCGTCGAATACACCCGTCATGGTCGTGGCACCCAGGGCATGATTGCTATTCAGACTTCGGAGCGTAATGGCAAGGTGGTGGCCGCAACATTGGTTAAGCCTGAGGACCAAATCATGCTGATCGGTTCTAGCGGTGTATTGATACGCACCCGCGTCAGCGAGATCCGTGAAATGGGCCGTACCACTCAAGGTGTGACGCTGATGAATGTGGAGAAGGGTGACAAACTGGTCAGTCTGAGTCGCATAGCGGATCCAGAGGATGACACGCAAACCGAAGAATGATGCCTGCGCATCGCGCTTAATAAATCAATCTAAAGTATTAACAATATCCATCAAGTATATATTTATAAAGGTATATTAAATGTCAATTTACAACTTTAGTGCAGGTCCGGCGGTATTACCCAAAGAGGTGCTGTTACAAGCTCAAGCCGAGATGCTAGATTGGCATGGCAGTGGGATGTCGGTGATGGAGATGTCCCATCGCGGCAAGGAATTCATCGGTATCGCAGCGCAAGCTGAGGCCGACCTGCGTGAGTTGATGGCGATACCAGACAACTACAAGGTACTGTTCTTGCAAGGTGGTGCGCATCTACAGTTCTCTATGATTCCGCTCAATCTGTTGCGCGGCAAACTTTCAGCTGACTATGTTAATACTGGTGAGTGGTCTAAGAAGGCGATCGCCGAAGCTAAGAAGTTCAGCCATGTGAATGTGGTAGCGGATAACGCGGATAAAAAATGCAGTTATGTGCCGGCCTTCGAGACATGGAAGCTAGATAAAGATGCAGCCTATGTGCACTTCACGCCCAACGAGACTATAGGTGGCGTGGAGTTTAATTGGGTACCAAATACAGGTGATGTTCCATTGGTCGCGGACATGTCCTCCAACATCCTGTCCCGTCCCATCGATGTTTGGAAATACGGTCTGATCTACGCAGGCGCACAAAAGAACATCGGTCCTGCCGGACTGACCTTGGTCATCGTTAGAGATGATTTGATAGGTCATGCTGATCCACGTCTACCCACGATGATGGATTACAAGGTGCATGCGGATGGCGAGTCCATGTACAACACCCCACCTACCTTTGGCATCTACATGGCAGGGCTGGTATTCAGTTGGTTGAAACGCAACGGCGGTATCGGCGTGATGGAGCGTCACAACATCGCCAAGGCTGAGTTGCTGTACGCGGCGATAGACAATAGCAACGGTTTCTATCATTGCCCAGTGGCAAAGGCTGATCGCTCCCGTATGAACGTGCCATTCACACTCAAGGATGCTGCGCTGGATGGCGAATTTCTTAAGCAGGCAGATGCACGTGGCTTGTTGCAATTGAAGGGACACCGTTCGGTTGGCGGCATGCGTGCCTCCATCTATAACGCTATGCCATACGAAGGGGTGCAAGCCTTGGTGTCATTCATGGGCGAGTTCGCAGCCAATCACGGCTGAGCTATGGCGCGCGCCTACCGGATCCTGACACTGAATAAGATTTCATCCCACGGGTTGAAACGTTTCCCTGCGTCTTATTACCAAGTCGGCACCGATATACAGTTGCCGGATGCAATCTTGGTTCGCTCTCAAGTGATGCACGCTATGGATATTCCCGTCAGCGTGAGAGCAATCGGCAGGGCAGGTGCGGGTACCAATAACATTCCCGTTGCGCAGATGAGTGCCCGAGGCATACCCGTATTCAATGCTGCGGGTGCCAATTCAAATGCAGTCAAAGAGTTGGTTATTGCAGCCATGCTGCTGGCGGCACGTAATATCGATCTAGCACTGCGCTTTACCGCTGGCTTACACGGCGCGGATGAAGTGTTACATAAGCTGGTTGAAGACGGTAAAAAACAGTTCGCAGGTATAGAGTTGCGCGGTCGTACCTTGGGCATCATCGGTCTTGGTGCAATCGGCAGACTCGTCGCCGATACTGCATTGGCTTTAGGCATGCGTGTCTACGGTTATGATCCCGAGATCACCGTGGAAGCGGCTTGGAGCCTGTCGTCCCAAGTAAAGAAAGCGCAGAGCATAGAAGAACTACTTAAGCACAGTGATTTCGTCACGCTACATGTACCTTTGCTGGATGCCACACGTGGCTTGATCGACGCGCAACGTATCCAAACAATGCGTACCGGCAGTGTGCTGTTGAATTTCTCGCGCGCCCCGATTGTCGATACCGCGGCGGTGTTAGCCGGGTTGGCGAGCAAGCAGCTGCGCTATTACGTGTGTGACTTCCCGGCACAAGCCTTGCAGGGGCAAGACCATGTAGTGACATTGCCGCACCTGGGAGCTTCTACCGAGGAGGCGGAAGACAACTGTGCGGTGATGGTGGTGGATCAGATGCGCGAGTATCTGGAGCACGGCAATATCACCAACACGGTCAATTTCCCCAATCTAGTGATGCCGCGCGAGTCGCGCTTCCGTCTGGCTATTGCCAATAGTAACGTGCCAAATATGCTGGGGCAGATATCCACCGCGCTGGCGCAAGCGGGTATCAATATCAGCAATATGATGAACAAATCCCGTGGTGAGATGGCGTATACCCTAGTGGATACCGACACCGAACTTCCCGCACAACTGGTCGCGCAACTTTCCGCCATACCTGGCGTACTGATGGTGCGCGACCTGCCATTGCTTGAGGCTGTATGAGTGAAAATCTGAAGAAATGCCGTGACGAGATCGATCGCCTCGATAATGAAATGTTGCAGATGTTGAATCAGCGCGCCAAGCTCGCGCAACAGATAGGTCATCTCAAAGAGAATGGCGTGGTGCTGCGTCCTGAGCGTGAGGCGCAGGTGTTGGTACGTTTGCAAAGCAATAACCACGGACCTCTGAGTAATGATGCTGTCGCTACCTTATTCACCGAGGTGATGTCGCAATGTCGCGCGCTGGAGTCGCCGCTGGCGGTCGCTTATCTGGGGCCAGA
>JAVHRA010000187.1:0-2054 GCA_036171395.1 Gallionella sp.
CTCACCCACGGCCTGACCGACTCGCCTTATTTCATGCGTGACTTAGGCGCATATTTCCAAGCACAAGGTTTTGTGGTGATGGCGATCTTGCTGCCCGGACATGGCACACAGCCTGGCGATCTAGTGGATATAAGTTGGCAGGAATGGGCTAAAGCCGTCGCCTTTGGCACAGACAAGCTGGCACAAGAGGTTGACGAACTCTATCTTGGTGGGCTTTCCACCGGCGCGACGCTGAGCATCTACCAAAGCCTGCTTGATAAGCGGGTGCGCGGACTGTTCCTTTATTCCCCAGCCTTGCAGATCAGTAGCCGTGCCGCCTATGCCAAATTACACCAGTTTTATAGTTGGCTCAGACCCATAGCGAAATGGCTCAACATACAGCCGGATTATGACTGCTATAAGTACGAGTCATTTCCCAAAAATGGTGCAGCGCAGATGTATGCACTGACGCAAAAATTGCAGGCTATGCAAGGCAAGCGTGGGTCATCAATCCCGACCTTTGCGGTTGCCAGCGGCGACGACACAACCGTGCAAAGTATGGCCACGCTAGAACAGATGGCTAGCGCTGAACATCCCGCCAGCAAGTTGCTGTGGTACAGCACCATTGCCCCCAAGCGCCAGAATAATTCCCGCCTGATCTGGGTAAACAGTGCCGTCCCCGAGCAACGCATCCTCAGTTCGGCGCATACTGCCATCGTATTATCGGAGAGCGATCCACACTACGGACGCAACGGTGATTATTCGAATTGTGCACATTACTATCCGCACGAACCGGAAAAATACATCGTATGCCGCGCCCGTCCGGCGGAAGTCGCACAAGGCGAGATCACCGCCGACAATCTGCAGAGCGGCATCATGCGACGCCTGATGTATAACCCCAATTTTGCAGGCATGACTGCAAACATGACAGACTTCATCAAGTCCCTAGAGCAGGAGGAAAGATGATACGCAAGACCTATATATTCGCGCATCGTGGTGCCAATCGTCGCGCCGCTGAGAACACCCGCAGCGCCTTCGATCTAGCCCTACAAAATGACATCAACGGCATAGAGACCGATGTGCAACTCAGTCGTGATGAAGTGCCGCTATTGTTCCATGACCGTTACATGGGCAAGTTGGGCATGCCGGACAGTCATATCGATGATCTCGATTTCGACGTGTTGCGCACGCTGGATTTCGCCGCACATTTCAAGCCCACGCTTCCCGTAGAAGGACCGATGCGACTCAAAGACTTCCTTGATCGCTATCGTGCGCGCTGCCAACTACTGCTAGAGATTAAGAACCGTGATTGGGAAGAACTGGCGCGTAAGGAAAGCAAAATCCGCCACACTTTGGCTTTGGTCGGGGCGCACGCAGGCGATGCTATTCTCATTTCTTCTTTTGATCTGCCCAGCTTGATTTATGCCCATCAGTGCTCGCCCAACTTTCCGCTGGTGTACAACATGGAGCCGGAACACAGCATAGCCGATGCGCAAAATGTACTCGACCAGCAGACCTTTTTGCACGGCTATTGTCTGCATATCTCGCGCTTAGATCAGGCGATGAGAGACCTGCTACGCAGCCATAACAAAGTCATCGCGGTCTACACCTGCAACAGCGAGGCGGAGATACGTCAGGCACTCGACTTGGAGGTGGACATTCTCATCAGCGATGTGCCGGAACTCGCTCTGCAACTCCGCGATCATGCGGCGCGAACCTAAAAAACTAGCACTAGACAGCTACGACCTGCTGGTCTGCGGCGGGGGCATCTACGGTGCATGGACAGCCTATGACGCGGCTCTGCGCGGCTTACGAGTCGCTATCGTCGAACAAGGCGACTGGGCATCCGCCACCTCCTCCGCTTCCAGCAAACTGATACATGGCGGTCTGCGCTATCTGGAAAACTATGACTTTAAGCTAGTGCGCAAAGCATTAACCGAACGTCAGATGTATCTCGATCACGCGCCGCATCGCGTCTGGCCACTGCGCTTCGGTGTACCGGTCTATCAGGACAGCCGCGTCGGCATGTGGCGTTTACAGGCGGGCTTATTCCTCTATGACGCACTGGCCGGTTG
>JAVHRA010000188.1:0-2053 GCA_036171395.1 Gallionella sp.
TCGTCATAGGTATCTATACCCGCAGCAGGATTGCGTATCAATGCATCAGCCGGCGGCGTGATACGAATACAGTCCACGCCCTCCTCCACCGTCGCACCGACCTTGCGCAACTCGGTCGCCATCGCCGCGATACGATCAGTCTCTTTGACGCGCCAACTGGCGATATTGCGCAAGGTGGTCATGCCGTCGGCGAACAACGCAGCCACGGCCAAGGTCATCGCTGCGTCGGGGATGTGGTTGCAATCAAGATCAATGGCATGCAGCTGACCGGACAACGGCGCTTGCACTGCCATCCAGTTAACCCCCTGCTCGATACGTGCGCCCATCAACGCCAAGGCATCGGCAAATTTGACATCGCCTTGTATGCTGTCGCTACCGACACCTTCAATACGCAATGGACCACCGCCCAGTGCGCCTGCCGCAAGAAAATAAGAAGCGGACGAAGCATCGCCTTCCACATAAGCGACACCCGGCGACACATAACGACTGTCTGCAGCCACGGTAAAACTCGCCCATCCCTCCCGCTCGACCTGCACACCGAAGCGCGCCATCATCGCCAGCGTGATCTCGATATAAGGCTTGGAGATTAACTCACCGACTACCTCTACCGTGACACGACTTCCCAGCAAGGGGAGTGCCATCAACAAAGCTGTGAGGAATTGACTGGACACATCGCCGCGTACCGCAACTTTCTCCGCACCGGTCAGTGTCGCCGGATAAATTTCCAGCGGCGGATAGCCTTCATTCCCAGTGTGATCGATATTCGCCCCCAAGGCGCGCAAGGCCACCACCAAATCGCCAATAGGTCGCTCATGCATACGCGCCACACCGGACAAAGTGTAATGCCCGCCCGACAAAGCCAGCGCGGCGGTCAATGGACGAAACGCCGTACCGGCATTGCCCAAGAACAGACTCGCTTCTTTGACCGGAAATGCACCTGCACAACCCTGCACCTTAAACACCGTGGCAGCGACTTGTTCGACTGGTATGCCCAAGGTGCGCAGACCATCCAACATACGTTCGGTATCGTCGGAGATCAGCACATCACGTATCTCGGTCGTCCCCTGCGCCAGCGCTGCCAACAACAGGATACGATTGGAAATGCTCTTGGAGCCAGGCAAAACCACTGTGCCGCTAGCGCTCAATATTGGCGGAAGTTCGATTGCGTCGTGTTGTGTCATGCGTCTCTGTCGTTCTTATTGTTGGGTCCAGCCACTGCGCACGGCGCGCGCCAGACTGAATATCTCTTGCAGCTGATTTGCATCATTGCTTTCCAAAGCTTGATGCAGGACATAAAGCTCATCGGCATAGCGTTGCAGCTCACTCATCAGCGCCTCACGATTCGCCAGACAGATGTCGCGCCACATCTCGGGACTGCTGGCCGCGATGCGGGTGAAATCACGGAAGCCACTAGCGGCGAAGGATAGCAACTGTTCTTTATTATCACGCTGCGCCAAATCATGTACGAGCGCAAAAGACAGTAAGTGAGGCAAATGACTGACCGCCGCGAACACTTCGTCGTGTTGCTGCGCACTTAATTCACTCACCAATGCCCCGCACGCCTCCCAAGCCTTGCGCACGCGCGCCACAGCCGCATGGGTATTTTCCGGCAGCGGGGTCAGCACCACCTTCTTGCCTTGATACAAATCGGGTAAAGCCGCCGCCGCACCACTCAACTCCGCACCGGCAATAGGATGACCGGGAACGAATTGCGCGAGCTTGTCGCCCAGATTCGCGCGTGCCGCTGCGACCACATCGCTCTTGGTACTACCGCCATCGGTGAGCAGCGTATGCGCGCCCAGATGCGGCGCGATGCGCGCCATAATCTCGGCCATCTGTCCCACCGGGGTGGCCAACAGCACCAGATCAGCATTCGCGACTTCCAACGCGACATCGACACCGATACGGTCGATGATGCCAAATTGTTTGGCTTGTTGCAGCGTCGCGGTACCGCGTCCGAAACCGACCACTTCTTTAACCGCGTCCGCCTTACGCAAGGCCAGCGCGAACGAACCTCCGATCAGCCCCACACCAAAGATGACGATTTTTTTCA
>JAVHRA010000189.1:0-2046 GCA_036171395.1 Gallionella sp.
CGAGCTTCGCGGCGGGCTTGCTGGAATCTGCCGCGCAAGTGACCGTGGATGATGCAGTGGTGGCACTGGTCGCCTACGATCATCCCTATCCCGAACCGCTCAATGCAGTGCGTCCTATCGCAGCAGCGTTCAGCATGGCGTTAATCCTGACCCCGCGCGCCAGTGCTAAATCATTGGCAATGCTGGAAGTGGCGTTCGTATCCGGCCCGGCGGCCGATACCGGCATGCCGAATGCCGAGCTGGAAGCCATGCGTCGCGGCATCCCTGCGGCGCGCGCGCTGCCGCTGCTGGCAGCATTGGCAAGCGGCAAGGCGGCGCAGCTCAACCTCGCCTATCTTGCACAGAACCATCTGAGCGTACGCATCACGCCATGCTAGCGGACAAGGCTGCCATCGCTAAAGTCATCCCGCACACTGCCGACATGTGTCTGCTTGATGGTGTGCTGGAATGTGATGCACTCCACATCCGCTGCATCAGTGGCACGCATCGCGACCTGAACAATCCGTTGCGCAGCGGCGACCGACTACTGGCCATGTGTGGTATCGAATACGCTGCGCAGGCGATGGCGGTGCATGGCGCATGGGATGCGCAGTTCGACAGCAAACCGCGTGCCGGCTATCTCGCCGCCGTGCGCGATGTCGCCTGTCATAGCGAGCGTTTGGACGACTTAAACGAAGACCTCATCATCGACGCGGAACGCATCATGGGCAACGCCAGCAACGTCATCTACCAGTTCAGCATCCATGCGGGTGCAACCAGCATCATGAGCGGACGTGCGACCGTGGTGCTGGACGCAGATCAGGTGGCGGCATGAAGCGCGCCCTCGTGACCGGCGGCAGCGGCAGCATCGGTGCGGCAATCTGTCGCAAGCTCGCGGCGGACGGCTATCACGTCTATGTGCATGCCAACCGTGGCTTAAACAAAGCGCAAGCCATTGCTGCCGAGATCATCGCTGCAGGCGGCAGCGCACAAGCCATCGCCTTCGATGTAGCGAATACTGAGCAGACGCTGAGTGCGCTGCAATCCCTGCTGGTAGAAGGCGCAATACAGGTGCTGGTGAACAACGCCGGCATCCACGACGACGCGGTGCTGCCGGGCATGAACGCGCAGCAATGGCATAGCGTGATAGACGTGTCGCTGAACGGTTTCTTCAACGTGACGCAGCCGCTGCTGATGCCGATGATAGGCAAACGTTGGGGACGTATCATCAACATCTCCTCCGTCGCGGCCCTCAGCGGCAATCGCGGCCAGACTAATTACGCAGCGGCCAAAGCCGGGCTGCACGGCGCGACCAAGTCGCTGGCACTGGAAGTCGCCAGTCGCGGCATCACCGTCAACGCCATCGCGCCCGGCATCATCACCTCGGCGATGACCGAGCAGGTGTTCGACAAAGATGCCATCAAGCGCATGGTTCCGGTCGGGCGCGCGGGCAAGCCGGAAGAAGTGGCCGAGCTGGTGGCGTTCCTCGCCTCCGACAAGGCCGCCTACATCTCCGGCCAAATCATCTCCATCAATGGCGCGATGGTGTAGCTCAACTCGGTCCCGACGACTTTTCCTCAGTTTCATGAATAGCCGCGCTGCGGATGCGGTAAAATCCTCCCCCTAAAAATAATCGACTGGGAGCATCATGCAAGCAAGCACACAAGAAAAAGAGTTGGCGCAACTCATCGTTACCTCGCTCAACCTGGAAGTGGCGGCTGATGACATCCAGCCCGATGCACCGCTGTACGGCGATGGCTTGGGACTGGACTCGATCGACATCCTCGAGTTGTCGCTGGCGATCTCCAAAGCCTACGGCATACAACTCAAATCCGACCATGCCGACAACAGCAAGATATTCAGCTCGCTGCGTAGCCTGAATGCGCACATCCAACAGCATCGCCCGCAGTGAACGCGCGTCGGTCCCGGACGCAGCCTTCCCATGAGTGAACTAGACATCGCGTTCCGCGCCGAACTCAAGGCACTAATTCTGGCCTCGGTGGAAAAAGACGAGCCCGCTGGCGGGCTGCGCGACGACGAGCCGTGGTTCGGTGCTGAGTCGCGTCT